>JBBQFA010000001.1:0-40684 GCA_038321515.1 Thermoleophilia bacterium
GTGATCTACCCTCGGCACAGGTCATCTGGGCGTAGGGCCCACAGCCAGCACGCCGCCCCGGACGCGCCGTTCGCAACGCATCGCTGCCTTTCGAGTGGGGCCTCATCCCTCTGCACTTGTCCGTTCTTCCCCCTCCTCATAGGCATTTTATCTTGGACGAGCGTTCCATCGCGCGAGCCGTCGCCGTTGCCGATGCCGCGAGTGAGGGCAACCCAGGGAGACGACGATGGCGCGACAGAGAGCAGATGGGAGCAGGGACTGGCGCTTCGCAGTGCTTGAGACCCTCATCGCCTTCGCTGTGGTCGCAATCGTCGTCGCCGTGGCCGTGCCGGCCTATGCGGCCAGAGCCAAAGAGTCGGCACTGCGGCAGAACGCTCACAGCCTGGCGCTGCAGGTCGGCAGCAACGTGGCGCTCGACCTCGACCCCACTTTCATGCCTAACGGCCCGGGCGTCGACCCGGACGACTCTCCGGTAAGCCTCTCCGCGAGCCTCGCCGAGTCACTCCGCTCCGGCGAAGCCGGTCGCTACCTGAACCCCCTGAACGGCAGCCGCACCATCGTCGCTCAGACAGCTCTGCCGCCGGCGGCTGACGGCACGCCCCCGGCCGTCTGGATCACCGACGACCAGCACTACTCCTATGGCGCCTTCACCGCATCGCCGACGACGACAAGCCGCCTCCGCGGCACGCTCATGGTCGTGTTCATCGAGCGCGACGGCCGCACTGGCTGCATCGAGGTCTTCTACGTCGGCGCCGGGGGCAAGAGGTCGGCGAGTGCCGTGGTGCTCGGAGTCTGACCACGGGGTCCCTTGATCGGCTCGCCATGCCGGTCGCTGCAGGAGGTCCCCCTGATGGCTACTGCCGCTGGAGCCACCGGGCCGCCGCCACGCCGGCCCTCGCGCCGTCCCCCGCGGCAATGATGGCCTGCTTGCCGAGCTGGTCCGTCGCGTCGCCGGCGGCGAACACGCCAGGGTGACTCGTCATGAGGGTGCGGTCGACCTCTATCTCGCCCGCCGCGTTGACCTGCACGAGGCCGCCGGTCAACTCCTGGGCCGGGATAGAACCGGTCTCGATGAACACGGCGTCCACCGGCAGGACCTCTTCCCCCATTGCGTCGTCCTGCAGCGCGACGGCCGTGACGTGGTCCTCTCCAAGAATGCGCGTCACCTGTGGACCGATGCGGATCTCCACGTTCGCGTGGCCGGCAAGCTTGCTCAGCAGACTGGAGGGCACCCGCAGCGGCTGCTTGCTGACGAGCACCACCTGGGCATCGAGCGCCGCGAGCTGAAGGGCGGCGTCGGCCGCCGACTCACCCGGGCCGACCACGGCGGCCGGGCGGCCGCGGAAAAACGTGGCGTCACAGGTCGCGCAGTAGCTGACGCCGTGGCCCACCAGCTCCTTTTCGCCCGGCACGGCCAGGTGCGCCGGGGCGCGGCCGGTAGCGATGATCGCGGCACGCCCCTTCAGCCCCAACCCCTCCCGAGAGAAGACCTCGAAACACCCTTCGCCCGGCACGAGTGCGTCGACGTGCTGCCCAGCGAACGTGTCGATATCGAAGGCGGACACGTGATCGCGCAAGTGACGCCCAAGGTCGGCCCCGGAGATCAGCTCGAAGCCGAGGTAGTTGCCGATCTGACTGGCCCACTGCACCTGGCCACCGAGCTCGCCCGCGACGACGGCCGTCGCCAGGCCTTGACGGGCGGTGTAGATGGCGGCGGCCAAGCCGGCCGGGCCACCTCCAACGATGACCACGTCGTAGCGATCCCTCGGCTGCTTCTCAGCCATCCGTCACCTCGGCGGCTCGCGTGTTTGGTCAGGACATGAGCAACATGCCCGCGAGCGGCCTGCTCCTCACCTGCGGCTCCCGGGCGGCGGCGGAGCGGGTCGCGCAGTTGGCGCAAGTCACCCGTCGCGAGCCAGGTGGTGAATGGCAACTGACGGCGAGCCCGGCGCGCATGCCCCGCCTCCAACCCGCTTCCGAGTGGACAGTCGGAGGAGATCGCGCTGACCGCCTCCTGAGCAGGCGTCAACGAGAACGGGGCAACTCCAACTCCAGACCCATCACTTGACGGTGATCGTCGTCCGCGGCGACCTCGCGACGCCTCTCTGGAAGTAGTACTGCGCGGTCTGCGTCGGCCCGATCTCCACCTTGTACGTCGAGTAGCGCGCGGTGGAGCCGCTCCCGAGCTTCCTGGCGTGGCGCACGGTGGGGACCTGGCGACTGCTCCACGCCCCCGGGCGCCCGTAGCGCAGCGTGACGGTCGCACCCGAAGCGAGGGCCGGGTAGACGCAGCCGGAGATGGTGACCTTCTCGCCGTGGGAGACGACGACGTCCTCGGCGCCACTCGGCCTGACGGACATGCTCCTGATCGTCGCCCACACACTGTTCAGGCCCAGCTTCGTGCGCAGCGTGCTGCCGTGCAGGAACGTCGTGCCGGCGCTGCCGATGACGGCGGCCTTCACGATGCGCGGCGAAGTGCCGGCCTTGACGCGGTAGATGGCGCGCAGCGAGCCCTTGACGTCGCCGGTCAGCGCCTGCTCGATCTGGGCCGACGTGCGTCGCAGCGGACCCCACGTGTGCAGCGGCGCCGAGCCGTCGTAGGGATCCTTGACTCCTTTGAGATAGGGCACGGCCGACGTCTGCCAAGCGTACTCGATGTTCTCAGTGCGCCCGCCGGAACACGAGAAGTAGAACGCCTGGATGGGACGACCGCCGTAGACGGGGACGACGCCGGCGGTCGCCGCAACCGCAGCGTTGGTCCTCGCCGATTCCCAGTCCATCCCGCCGTACGCCTGTGAGCGCACGTCGCAGTAGAGATCCCACTGTCCTGTCGAGGAGCGCCGCGCGGACTCCGCGTAGGCGCGCGCGGCGCACGCCTGGGCGCGCAGCGCCGCGGCCGGCCAGGACGGAGAGACCTCGTGCGGTACGACGGCGCGCAGGTAGCTCTCGAGGGCGACGAGATTCACCATCATGAGCGACGACCCGTACGTCGCCACGCGGATGCGGCCGCGGTGTCGGCCGGTCTGGCCGAGGTCCGTCGCCGTGCGCACGTTGAGCCGCGCCCGCGTCGGCGTGAACGTCACCGCCGATCTGAACACCCTGCTGAAGCTCCCGGCGACCACCCGGCAGTCGGCCCCCGAGCGGGTGACCGTGGCGGTCGTGCCGCCCGGTATCGTGGACGTCCCCGAGCCGCCCGTGACCGTGTAGCGGCCGGTGCAGGTGAGCTTGACCGTGCCCACGCCTTTGCGCAGCAGGACGCGGACGGTGCTGTTCTTCACCTTGGCGAAGCCGATACCGGTGTAGTAGCGGCGCAGGATCGCCTTGTAGCCGCGCCCGTGTTTCGCCAGACCGTAGGCTCCCCACTGCGACATGCCGATGCCATGTCCCCACCCCCGGCCGGTGATCGTGAAGGCGCACTCGCCCGGGCCGTACACGCCCGGCGGAGGGCCGACCGTCAGACCCGCGACGGCACTGTAGCCGGTCTCGTTGAGCCCGCCGTCGCCGGGCATGCAGGCGCGGAACTCCCAGGTCTGACGGTTGACCATGTCGACGGTGACGGCGTAGTTGCCGTTCGCGTCGAGCTCGGCGGTACGCCACTGGATCCAGTCGCCGCCGCCGCGGCGCTTCTGCACGGTGACCGTGCCGGCGGCCGGGGCGCCGGCGGCAGTCGTGACCGTGCCTGAGTAGGTCACCCTCGTGCCCGGCGCCACCTCGTCGGCGGAGAGGCCGAGGGTGACGCTGGCCGGCTGTGTCACCGAGGCCACGCCGATCTCGACGGCCCGAGCCGCCCCGCGTGAGCTCTCGCCCGTCACCCTCACCGTATACGCCCCATCAGCAACGCGGGCGCCGCTCGCGTCGTCGCCATCCCAGATCCGCGAGACACTGCGGCCCGACCCTGAGAAGCGCCGCACGACGGTGCCGTCCGCGGCGCTGATCTGCAGCGACCAGTTGACCGTCTCGCTGGCCGAGAAGCGGACCGTCGTCGTGTCGGCGCGACCGTCGCCGTCGGGGCTGAAGAGCGTGGGAGAGACGGTCGGCGCGTAGATCTTGGGCAGCCCGCGCTTGGCGACGGCGGTGCGCACGCTGGGCAGGTTGCCGTAGAGCGCGTTTCCCGGACAGGAGGTGAAGTTGGCGTTGCGGTGACCGCTGATGGCGGCGAAGTCGACGGCCTGGCCGGCGTCGTATTTCTCACTCGCCCGGCAGATCATGCGCGCCGAAGCGGTTGGGTTCACGTGGTGGACGTCGAGCTTCCAGGCAAGCAGCTTCTTGAGCGACGTGAGGGCGGCGGAGGGCGGCGGACTCGAGGTGAAGGTCCCCATCAGGGCGACGCCGGTGCTATTCGTGTTGAAGCCCAGCGTGTGAGCGCCGACGACCCCCTCGCTGATGCCGCCGTAGCGCCCCTCGTAGATGGTGCCGTAGCGGTCGATGAGGAAGTTGTAGCCGAGATCGTTGAAGCCCGCGCCCTTGACATGGTAGTAGTAGACGGCGCGCACGACGGCCGGCGCCTGGCTGGGGGAGTAGCTGTCGCCGCTGGCCGTGTGGTGGACGAAGGCCATCTTCACCGGGGCAGTGTCGGGATCGGCCCGGCGCAACGACTCATTGGCCCCCCAGGCAGATCGGCTCACGATTGCCGGCTTGCTGGCCGTGGCGCTCGCCACGTCCGAATGCCACAGCCGACCGAGGACGGTGGCCACCTTCCCGACGACGTCGAGAGCCCGATCGGCGAGGGTAGTCTCGCCCAGGCTGTTCACGAAGGAGAGCTCGAGGCCCTGGACCGGGCCATCAGAGACGAACTGGACGTAGCGTGCCTCTCCGACCCAGCAGGGCTCGGCGACCAAGCGGCGGGCGCTCACATCACCAGGCGCACTCTCCAGCGTGAGCGTCATCCACTCGGACCACACCTCTCCGTCGAGGCTGCTGCGGACACCAACGTGCGCGTCCTCGTGCTTGCCGCCGGCGCGTCTGCCCATGGCCCCCACGAGATTGAAGTCCATGCCGGCGTCGAGGACGATGGCATCGGCAACCACGTCGGCATCCCCGGGCATGGATGGGTCAGCCCCCGTATCGGACGCCCGACCACCATCTGAAGATCGGTCATCGTCCGCCTTCTGTTGCGGCCGCGTCGCTGCATCTGACGGTGGGTGCACACCCGCGGGCCGCGAGCCCGGCGTGAGTCCTCCTACGGCGACATTGCGGCCGCGCACCGGCTTCGGTTTCTGCCGCAGGCCGGCGTCCCCCGCCAGGGGCATCACTGCCGTCAGGACAAGGCCTCCGATGACGATCCCGCCTGCCGTGAGTGCCGCGCGTCGCATCATGCTGGCTCCTTTCTTTCCGGACTTCTGCTACGCGGATGCCGAGCCATTTGGCCCGACCTCAGCCGTTTATCGACGCCAAGGGACAGGAGTCGTAGCGACGACGGCAAGGGGCGCAGAGTCGCGAGCGCGTCACCATCGGCTGCAGGGACGCCACGTGCCCGCGGTGCTTCTCCACGCTCCCACGACAGGCACGAGTCGCGGCATCGAGTCGTCGGCCACCACGACCCGCTCCTCAGCGCCGGCGGCGTCCCATGTCGAGGGTGAAGTATCGCCGGCCGCCGTCTGACTTCGCCACGCCGATCCCGACGTCGCGGAAGACCCTCCGCAGAATGACCTTGCGGTGGCTGTAGCTGTTCATCCAGGCGGCGACGATGGCCGTCGGCGTGGCGTAGAGCGTTCCGTAGCGACCCCAGGCGATGTTCTCGCCCACGCTCCAGGAGCGGTAGCCGCTGCGCGTGTAGTCGAAGCGGCGCAGGCGGGTGCCGAGCCAGTGCCCACTGGCGCTGCGGTGCGTGAGCCTGTTGCGTCGCGCCATGTCGCGGGAGTGGACGCGAGCGGCGCGGGTGAGGTCGTACCTGGCGCGCACCGGCCGCAGGCCGCGCTTTGCGCGCTGCTTGTTGATGAGGTTGACGATTCTTGCCTCGGTCGTGGTCGGCCCCTTCACCCTGAGCTCCCGCACAGGACCGTGGCCGGTAGCGTTGGCGCCGTTGTCCGGCATCTCGGCGCGAAACTCCCAGGCTGCCTTGCCGGTCATGCGCGCCCGCTTGACGAAGACGCCGTCGGCGTTGAGCGTGTCGGTCCGCCAGTTGACCCAGGAGCCGCCGGAGGCGCGTCGCTTCTGGATGATCACGGCGCCGGAGACGTGTCGGCCGGAGGCCGTGTGCACGCTGCCGCGGAACGTGACGTAGTCGTTCACGAACGCCCTCGACTTCGAGAGACTGAGGGTGATGTCGCAGGGCTCTGCCGCCCCGGCAGCCGACGAGGCGATGGCCCCCTGCGCGAGCAGCGTCACGGCGGCGAGCAGGGTAATGAGGATGAGGGCTCTCTTCATGGGCACCTCCCGGAGGTCGTTTGCTGCGGCGCGAGAGCGCGCCGCAGCCGGTCTCGGTTCGGTGTGGAGCTGGGCTAAAGGGTTGGCACGCGACTTTCGGCGCGCCGTCCTTCAGCACTGAGCGTGTGGCGACGGCTGGTCTGCCTCAGGGCGAGTACGGACCGGCCGCGCACGCCGACATGCACGAGCGTGCGCCAGCGGTGGTACGGAGGTGGGAGTGAAGTGCATCAACGCCTCCCTCTCTGTCGCTTGCCGTGACGAGCGCGTCACAAGCCGGTCAGACCACGGGGGATATGGGGGAAAGTCGAGGCGAGCCGCGGGCACGGCCCTTTGTACCCAGACAGCCTATCCGCTCCTCTCCGCCGATGTCCACCTCGGGTCGCCTGGTGCCCCATATATGAAGGCGCTGCACGGTCCAAGGTTCTTCCCGAGTTGAATGCTTTGACGTCGTGTCTGCCTTCGGCAGTCCGCGCAGCTTCCCCTGCTAGGCCGGGGATACAAAGCTAGTGTTTGGCCCTTGGCTCGAATGAGCAGGCGGACCGCGGCAGCCCGTCGGCCGTCGCACGACAGGAAGTGCGTCCAGCCTCTGTCATCCCGCCGCTCGGTGCGGTCCAAACAGCCTCACCCGACCGTCGTCGAGCCGACGGCGCGTGAGGACGTCGGCGGCGGTGAGCACCGGCAGGCGCGGAGGCTCCGACCAGCCTCACCTCGGCGTCGCCGCGAACAGGGCATAGCGGTAGACGCAGAGCCTGTCAGGCTTTGGCGGAGAGCCGTTCATCATGGGTTCGCCAGCGCCTGAGAAGACGAGCGTGTACGACCCATGTAAGAATCTGTAAGTCGTCGGCAAAGCCCGGCCGGGAGCGGTCACGGTCCACGTGCAGCGCCGAGGGCGCTTCTGGTAGCCTACCCGTCCGGCCCCACGCGAAAGGCTCACCCTCCCCGTGCACGATCACATCCTCTCGCTCCGCAGCCTCTCAGCGCAGGGGCAGGGACTCAGCTTCGGCCGCGCCTTCCTCAGCTGGCATCGCGAGCCGGCCGGCGTCGCCTGGACGGGCACCGTGCGGGCAGCGACAGGTGAAGGATTGCCGAGCTCCGGGGACGAGGTCGAACTACACGGCGAGACACTGGACGGACGCAGCATCGAGGGACGCGCCTTCGTGCGTCGGAGTGGCGGCTCCGCTGCGGTCCTCGAGTTGGAGGGACGCGGACCGCTCGTCGTGGCGGGACGCGCGCTCTAGTTCGCGCCGTGTGGCACGACCCAACTGGCGGCCAGAAGAGCGGCCACGCTGAAAGCCACGCCGACCACGCGGCGACCGTTGAGGAGTGCTGGGCATCTTCTCAAGCGCATGACGTCGCTTCTGCGTTCGGCATCTTGCCGCCAGTTCCCCTGGGTCGAGGACGCAAAGCGGTTGCCTGGCAATGAGACTCCACGCTGCGCGGCGTGAACGTCCGACCTACTGGACGAGACCGTGTTCGCGCAGTGCGGCCGCAGTCCGCTCGGAGAGTCGTCGCTGGTACTTGACTCGGCCCGACCCCACAAGGTGCCAGAGATCGACAAAGTCGCGGCTGTTGAGATGCACGTTGCTGACGAAGTCCCATGAGCGGATGCCGAAGGCAAGACGAGCTCGGCGACTGGTCGCTGGTACGTGAGGCGCCTCGGGAGCCCGCCGATGATTCTGCCTGGGCTCGTGGCTCGACGACAGTGGAGAGGAGCCCAAGCGCCAGCAGCAGTACGCCTCAGAAGACCGCCAGCGAGTTGTGGGGCGCGGGACCCGTCGTCACGAAGCGTTTCGTTCCGGGAGAGATCCAGTTTGACATCACTGCCCTTTCGTCTCGCCCCGCGCACGCCTTCGCGTGACCGGCGGGCTTAGGGATACACCCGCAGGTCACGCTCTTCCAGCAGAAGGCACACCTCGGTCAGCATCTTCAACGACGACTTCGAGCCCGCGATCGACGACGCCGCGCCCGACGCGCGAGCCGGAGCCACTGGCGTTGCCAGGCAGGCCTCGACGATCGCCGCAAGCCCGCAGGCCAACCCTGTCAGCACGCGGGCGGGCGATCGCACTACCGCGCCCGGACCTTCTTCTGGACGCTCACGCAGACGCCGTCCCAGACCACCCGGTACAGCTTCGTGCGCGCCTCACGGATCCTGAAGGAGTACGCTCCATCGCTCCCCGTGACCGTCCTCGCGACTCTGGACCACGTGCCGCGAGACGTGCTTCGGCGCTGCAGCATCACCTTGGTCGAGGCGCCGGGCCCCAGTCGCGTCGTCAGCGTGCCGCTTACGGAGAACGTGGCGCGGCGCTTGACCGATCTGGGCGCCTGCATGCTCAGACGGTTGCCGCCCGAGAAGGCGTACCAGGCGGGCTTGCGAGTGACCCGGTCGGTCTTGATCAGGCCGCAGTAGGCACCGTCGCTCGCACTCGTCCCGTCCGGGCGCTTCCAGTCGACGACGAGGAACCAGAGCAGTGCCTTGACGCGTTTCATCCGCTTGACCATCGCATACGCCTGGCGCAGGTACCGTGCCTGGTTCGCCGCCGAGACCTTGAGGCCGAAGAGCTTGGAGTACTGCGTGTTGTAGCCGAACTCGGTGAGGTAGAACGGCTTGCCGGGGAACAGCTTCATGAGCACGTCGAGGTTGGCAAGCGTGACGCAGCGTGAGGGGTTGTTCGGGAGGCGGTTGGGAGCCGCGCGGCGGGACCCTCCCGGCGTGTAGGGGTGGTGGGAGTACCCGTTGAACCACCTGTTTGCGTGCCTGGCCTTGAGATAGCGGGCGAACTTCTGCGGCGACGTGCTGCCCAGGCTGGGCTTGCTGGTGCCGCGCGGCGCCGTCGCGCCGGCGATGATGAAGGCCCTGGAGGAGCCGCGCTTGGCGCCGGTGCGGAAAGCCTTGAGCATCTTGAAGTAGACCCTCGGCCCGACCGCCTTCTTGCCTTTCCACTGCGGGTAGATCCCGCTGCCGAGGTTGGGCTCGTTCCACACCTCGAAGTAGCGCACCCGGAGTGGCTGATGCGCGAAGCGCGAGGCGAGAAACTGGGCGAACGCGGAGAACTGCGCCCGTACAGCGGCGTTGTCGATGCGCATGGCGACGCTGGGATTGTAGCCCTCGCTGGTCCAGTACCGCGCATCGCTGGCCCACTCGGGCACATCGGAGCCGGTCATTATCACGGTCATCCTGGCAGCCCGCAGGGCGCCCACCACGGTGTCCAACTCCGTGACGTAGCTGTCGCTGTAGCCGTCGCCGTTCTGATCCTCGCTCGCCGGCATGGCTCCCGGGGCCTCGGGCTGAAGTCGCGCCCAACTCACCATCACTCGCGTCCAGCGCGCCTGAAGCCGGCCCGGTCCCATCTCCGCGACGATGGACGGCACGTCCTTCAAGTCGACGGGTGGATACACCCTTTCGAGCCGAGCATCGACGATGCCGCGGCTCACCGCCTGAGCCTGCTGCGGCAGGCCGGCGATGAGCAGGATGCCGGCAACCAGGAGCGGCAGGATGATTCGGGCCATGGCGCGCGGCGAGAGTATGGACTTCTTCATCAGTAGGGAGACCTCCATGAATAGCTGGCTCGTCGCAACCATAGCATCTGGTCAGCTGGGTCTGCGCGCAGCCCGGCCCACAGGCGGTCGCCTACGAGGCCGGTCCCACCGGCTACGAGCTGGCCCGTGCCCTCGCCGCCGCTGGCGTGCCCTGCCTCGTGGCTGCACCCTCGCGCATCCCGCGGGCTCCCGGTGAGCGCGTCAAGACCGATCGCCGCGACGCCGTCCGTCTGGCGAAGCTGCTGCGCCTCGAGGTCCGGCGACTGCGGACGTCATTGTGAAACGAGTTCTTAGGCGCGGCATCGAGGGAGGGGCCGGCTCATTGCGACGTTCGGATCGAGCTTGGGGAGTGGCGCGAAGACGATCACGCGCGGGATGACGGCGAAGCGAGGAAGGGGGATGAGCAGCGGCTCGAATCCTCGCACATGACCATCCCTTTACGTCCGGTTCGGCGCGTAGCCTCCCGAGCAGCGAACTGCTCTACAGGGAGGCAGAGATGGACCATCCCAAGACGCTGATCGAGTTCATGGAGCTGTACCCGACCGAGGAGGCTTGTCGGCAGGCGCTCTTCGAGCACCGCTGGCCGCGGGGCTTCTCCTGTCGGCGCTGCGGGCACGATCGCACCTGGTATCTGCGCGGCCGCCGCCGCTATGAGTGCGCCGACTGCCACTACCAGGGCTCTGTCACGGCGGGCACGATCTTCCATAAGACGCGCACCGACCTGCGCAAGTGGTTCCTGACGATCTGGCTGCTGGCCTCGACGAAGAAGGCGCCCTCGGCGGCCGAGCTTGCCCGCCAGCTCGGCGTGACGGTCAAGACGGCCTGGCTTCTGCGGCGCAAGATCCAGCACGCCATGGGCCGCCGCGCGGGCGAGCTTCAGCTGCGCGGCATCGTCGAGCTCGATGAGGGCTTCATCGGCGGCAGGCGCCGCGGACCGCTGAGCCGCGGACGCCGCCAGCCGGGCAAGACTCTGGTCGCGATCTCGGCGGAGCAGACGCCGGCTGGCGGTCTCGGCCGCGCCCACCTGCGCGTCATCGAGAACGCCAGCGCGAAGAGCCTCAGCGCGGCGGCGCGGGCCACGATCGCCGGCGGCAGCCTCGTGCAGACCGACGCCTGGAACGGGTACGCCGGTCTTGCCCCGGCCGGCTACGATCACCGCCCGCGCATCCTCGCCAGCGGCCGCGACATCGACGCATGGCTACCCTGGTCGCACATCGTGCTCGCGGGCTTCAAGCGCTGGATCCTCGACATCTTCCACGGCGTGTCCCCCCGCCCACCTGCAGGCCTACCTCGACGAGTACTGTTACTGACTCAACCGCCGCAAAGAGCGCCAAGACCTGTTTCGCCGAATCCTCAACCGCTGCCTTCTCTACAGCGAACCGGCGACATACTCCCTGCTCGCGGCGGCCTGAGTAAAGGGGATGGTCATGTCCTCGCAATGTGGTCGTGGTGGCGACGAAGGAGAGCCCGAAAGCGAAGGTCATGCCGATCGCGGCGCCATAGGCGGAGAGCAGCGACCCGTCCTGCATCGGGCAAACGCATCGCAGCCCGGCGGGGACCAGATGGCGCGTCGCGGCTCCCGTTCAGTCACGGCGATGGCCGCCAGCGAACTCGGCGGTTCGACCGCGGCAGGCGCACCGATCTCGCTACCTGACCACCAAGCGGTTCGAGCCGACTTTCGCCTGTCTGTTGCCGGCGGCGTCGGTCGCGTAGACATAGTAGCGATAGGTGCGCCTCGGCAGGTTGCACGCGAAGCGATACGAATGCAGCCGGTTGACCGACCGCCTGCCGAGTCTGAGCGTCTTCTTGGTGACGCCGCGAAGTGTCTTGATCTTGATGACCACCTTAGCCTTGCCGGAGCAGGGTCGGGTGTCAGAGACCCTGTAGTAGAGGCGCACGCGACGGTGGCGGCGCACCGTTCTCCGTCTCGTCGCCCTGGTGGTCGGCTTGCGCGTGTCGACCTTCACGGTGCAGGAGTGTGTCGCCTCCACATTGCCACGGTTGTCAACGGCACGGTACTCGACACGGTGGATCCCGTCGCCCGAGTGATCGCGGGGCGCGCTCAGCGTGATTCGCGCGCCGCGAGCCCAGGCGGTGTCGCCAGTGGAGTCGACACGGTACTCAGTCCGGCTCACGCCAGAGCCTCCGTCGCCGTCCTCGGCCGTGAACGTCAGCGTCACCGCCCTGCGACGCCAGCTTCTCACGAGACCCGACACCGTGGTCGTCGGAGGCGCGCCGTCCGTCAGTGCCGCATCCACCGCGAAGGCTTTCAGACACACATTCGAGCTCGCCTGGCCGCTCGCCGTCGTGAGGTCCGTCCAGTCCTCGCCGTCGGGACTCACAAAGCTCTGTCCAGCGGACGCGGTGGCGGCCGCCGAGTAGCCGTAGAAGTCCGCCCATGCATACTCGACGGGGATGGGGTAGTCGTAGCCGGGCGTCGTCAACTCGATGGCGACGACGAACGTCGCCCCGGAGACGACAGCCTGAGATCGGGCCAGTTCTACCGTGTGGTAGCCGGCCATCGCCAGCTCTCCGGAGCCTGCCGGTCGCAGCGAGGGCAAGGACTCTCCCACAAAGATCGAGTAGGTGGATGAGCGTGCGGCGGAGTAGAAGCCCACCGCCTCGAGCACGCCGTCGGTGCTCGCCGTGAAGCGGTTCGCGAACCAGCCGGTGGTCGAACCGCCGAACCCGAGACTCGACGTCCAGCCGAGCTCGTCGTACTGGTAGTTGCGGTCGTAGTCGCCGGACGGTCCGGCCGCAACGAACACGGCGGTACCGTCATCGAGGCCCTCGACATCGCTGCGAGCGAACGTGGCATCGTAGTACGAGATGTAGAAGTAACCATCGTCACCCCACGCCGTGCCCCAGCTGTTGCGGAGGATGAAGGCACCGTCCCCCGGAGGACGCTCAGAGAAGTTGCTCGCTGAGAAGGCATCGTCCCAGCCAACGACATCCACGGCGTGGTTCGACGCCAGGCTCATCGGGCAGTAGTAGGAGTTCGTGTCGCTCCGCCAGTGCGCAGAGGCCCAGAAGAAGTCGACGTAGACCGCCCCATGCTCCGTGACCGCCTCCTTGATGGCGCCGTTGTCGGTGGGGCCCCGACGTCCAGGTATGTAGAGGACATCGCTGACACGCCGTGCGACCTGGAGGCCGGGCGGCGTGGTGTAGTCGCCGTAGGCGTCCTGTTCGAGCAGGACGGGCCCTCCCCACCGCGCCAAGTAGGCCGTCGCCATGAGCGAGTTGCCACCCACTTCGTAGAGGCCGTCGGCGCTCAAGTCGGCGAAGAAGCCGGAGTTGAGGACCAGGTTGTCTTCCGAGAACACGGAGGTCTCACCGGGAAACGAGGACCAAAGCACGGATTCGAGCGAACCCATCGAGGCGAACGACCAGCAGCTCCCGTGATTCCCCTGATCTCCGATTGGGGTAAGGCGCGGTGGAGAGAACCCGCGAAGGTCGTAGCTGGGCGGCAGAACGGAGGCGACCTCTGAGCGCGAGTCGAACGCCAGTGAGCCGACGTCGACCGGTGCCGGGGCCAGTCCTACGGCTGCACTGGGACCCACGTCCGCCCCGAGATGCGTGGCAGCAGCCGGCGCGCCGGCTGAACGCCACTCGAAGGCGCGGTTCTCAGGCGCCTGACGCAGGGCCGGGGAGGCCAGGACCGAGGAAGCAACGAGACAGAGGACGACCGTCGTCGCGGTGACAGCCGTCGTCATCCAGAGGACAAGGTTCAAAGCCGTGCGTTTCGTGAAGCTACCTCCGTGTCGGCGCCTGCAGGCCACGGTGAGGAGCGACCCCAGCGGCGTCCCGGTCGCTGCGTCCGCAAGTGGGAGCCGGCGCGTCACCCTCGTGCCTCGACAAAGGAACGCGCAAACATCGAGCGTCCTAGCGACGACGCAGTCGGCGAAGCAGCCCCGGCCTCCCGGCCAGTGGCTGCGTGGGACCGCAGGCTCGCGACTCGCCATTGCTCTCGGTCTGCCCAAAGGTTCGACGGGCGGCCGATCGATGATACCATTCAAGCAATGTGGTCGCTCTCGAGGACGATCAACGCCCGGGTGCGACGCCTCCGTGCCCTCCTCCTCGGCGCCGGCGTCGTGTGCGCCCTTCTCGGCGCCTCACCGTTCACCACGCCGGCGGCGGCGATCGAGGGCTCGGACTGGCAGCATGCACTGCGAGTCGCCCAAAGCCTTCGCGAGGACCCGCCGGCCGAGCCCGCCGTGCTCCTTCTCGGCGGCTCCGCCGCACGGGAGGCAACGGTGAGCGACAAGGCGTGGGCCGCGGGCGTACAAACCCTCGGCGGCTGTGCGGTGACCGCGTACAACCTGGGTTCGCGGAACCAGACCTTCGAACAGGACGTGGCGCTCCTCGACGCCCTTCCCGGAATCCCCGTCCTCGTCTTCATCGGCGTCAACCTCGGTCGCTTCACGTCGCCGCCCACGACCACCACGTCGACCACCCCGGCGGCCACCAAGGGTACCTACACGCAGCACCACTACAGCAGCGCCCGCATCCAGTCGCTGGAGAAGAAGAAGGACGCGGTCCGGTACTGGATGCGCCAGCGCTATCCGGTCTTCTCGGAGCGCTACGCCGCCAACCTGGCGCGACTCGGCCGGCTCGTCAGCGCGTGCCGGGCGCGCGGCTACCGTCCGGTCCTTCTCGACCTACCGCGCAACATGGAAGTCATCGGGGAGGCGTTCGATACGCCGATCGCTCAGTACCAAGAAGGCTGCCGCGCGCTCGCCGACGAGCACGCGATTCCCTTCATCGACTTCGTGACGGACGTTCAGCTCGGGAACCAGGACTTCTACGACCTGGCCCACCTGGTCGATCCGGGTCGGGCCAAGTTCCAGGGCCGGCTCACGAGCGAGACCGTTCGCCTCCTGGCCGAGTATGGCATGCAACCCGGCGCCGCGCGGGCACGGGATGCCGGATCCGTCGCGTCGCGAACCCTGTGGCTCGTGCCGTGGGTGGTCGCGGCGGCGGTACTTGGAGGGGCGCTCGCGGTGCAGCGCCGTCGCGTCGTCGTGCGTCGCCGCCGAAGAGCGCGGCGACAGCGGCAGGCAGCTCGTCGACGACGCGAGCTACCCCGGTCCGACGCCCCCGGTGTGCGCCTTTCCGGGGGCGACCCGGAGTAGGATCGGGCGCGGCGACCAAAGACCGGATGATCGCCTGATCACGTCGCCCGCCGTTGGCGCCCTGCCCGACGTGGGGCGCAAGCGGCGCCACGTGGCGCCGCGGAGGACGGCTCACTTCGCGGCCAGCTGGGACGACTTGAGTACGCGGCGCCCCCAGGCGAAGTACGTCTTCCAGTAGGTGTTGTACGGGTCGTCCAGACTCGCGATCGTGACGCCGTCACTGGAGCCGGTCGAGTGGATGAACCAGCCGTTTCCCATGAAGAGCGCCGCATGGTAGATCTGAGCGACGGTCGACCTGGCGCCCCGGGTCCCGAAGAAGATGAGGTCACCGGGCTGCAGCCGGCTGCGCGTGAGGCGCGGCTTGGCCAACCTGGCCTGGTCGCCGCCGCCGCGCCCGCGGACGGCGTAGCCGAAGTGGCATTGCATGACGTAGAAGGTGAAGCCGGAGCAGTCGAAACCGCCGGCCGCCTGTGGGCCGTACGGCGAGCTCTTCGTCGGCCACTCTCCCGCCCAGACGTAGGGATAGCCGATGTACCCGAGCGCGTAACCGAGAATCTGCCTCTGCCTTGTGCTGAGCGGCGGCAGGGTCAGATCCGCATACTTGGCGATGCCGTAGAGTTTGCTGCTCGCCGAATAGGCCCGGCGGAGCAGGTAGGCCACCTCGGCGCGGCTGATCTTCTGCCGCGGAGTCAGCTCTCGACGGTCGCTCCCGGCAGGGTGGTTGTAACGCAGCTGCAGCTGCCTGGCCGCGATCGTGGTAGCGAAATACGAGGGCAGCGACGGCCTCCAGCCGGACACCGGCTCCCAGCGGCGGGACTTGAGAGCGGTGAGCATCGTCCAGTCGGCGGCCGGGTATGCCTGCGCCAGCCAGCGGACGACCGCCGCTTCGGCGGTGGCGGCGGCCACCGCCCGGCCGGGGTAGAACCCGCGTTCGCCGTCCTTGCTGATCAGCCCCAGGAAGCCGTAGTGCAACGCCACCTGGGCGTCCGCATAGCAGCGGTTCTTCTCGGGAGTCATGTCCGGGATCTCGACCTCGGGCACATTCTCCCCGCGGTGGCCGGAGACGATCGCCAGCGCCCGTGCCAGCTGAGCGCGACTGAGCGCCTTTCCCGGCTTGAACAGCGGACCGTAGTCGTCGAGCAGCCTGGCGCCGGGCGTCCCGCGGTCCGTGACCCAGTCGATCGCGGAGCGCGCCCAGTGTCGAGAACCGACGTCGCCGAACGTCTGGCCCATCGCCGGGGCCGCCGCGACGACTCCGCAGCTCATCAGGCAGGCCGTCGCGGCAGCGATCTGGAGAGCACTCTTGCGCCAGGTCCTCATTACCCAACACCATCGGCCACATCTGCTGCGACTTAAGCGACGAAGGCCCTGCACAACACGAGTCGCGGGACGGGACTTCGCACCCGCCGCCTTGAGGCCGTCGCATTCGCTTGCTATCCTAGGACGCAGAAAGGGGTGTGCAAAGCGAGGTTCTCTCTCGGCAGCTGGCATAGCAAGCTCGTCCTCGTGGCGCTCGGCGCCGGCTGCCTACTGGGCGTTGGCCTGCCCGTGCTCGCCAGTGGAGATGACGCCACGCCGACCTGGCAGCTGAAGAAGTACTACAGCCGCGGCTGGGACCGCAGCTACAAGCTCGACGTCGCCGAGGAGATGCCCGAAGTGCCTCGGGTGGTCGTGTACGGCGGGTCGCGCGGCCTGCGCATGGACCCGGCGACGATCAAGCGGGCGACGGGCCTCCCCGCCTTCAACTTCGCCTTCCACAACGGGCGCCCCGAAGACGCCTGGGCGGTCACCGACTGGCTCCTCGACAATCATCCCGACGAGCCGCCGGCGGTGATCTGGTGCCTGCAGGCGACGACGCTGGCCGACGTGCCGATGGCCCCCGGCCTCATCGTCGACAAGCGCCTCTCGCAGGCGTTCCCCGCGTCGCTCATCTCCTCGAAGAAGAAGTGGGCGATGCGCCAGCCCAAGCGCAACGTGCTCTCCGGGCGCCGCTTCGGCCGCGACGGGATGCTCTGGTGGAACAGCTACGACCGCAGGCGCGCGGAGGGCCTCACCCTGCAGCGCTCGCTGACGCGGTATCTCGACGCCGACATGCTGGCCAAGGCGGGCAACCACAAGCTCCCGGGCAACACGCGAGCGAAGGCGTACTTCTCGCGCACGCTGAAGCTGCTCAACGCCAACCACATCAAGCCACTGATCGTCATCATGCCGTACCAGCCGAGGGTCCTGAGGACGTTCATGTCCGTCGGTTGGGGCGTCAAGCAACGCTGGCTGCGCGGGTACCTGAGAAGACTCCAGAAGTATCGCGATTTCCGGGTGGTCAACTGCCTGAACATCAAGACGTTTGGCGGCAGCCCGGCCGGCTTCTACGATGGCGCTCACCTCACTACCGGCAACTCACGCCGCCTCATCCGCTATCTCATCCGCAAGGCGCCGGGGTGCTTCCGCGTGCCGACACCGACACCGACACCGACACCGAGCCCGTCGCCGAGCGCCTCGCCCAGCCCGAGCCCGAGTTCGAGCGGATCGCTCGTGGAGCCGCCGGCCTACACGCCGGTGCCCGAGAACAAGAGCGCTCCCGCCGACTTCCTCGAGTAGGCCGTCGGCGGCGAGGCGCGACAGACTCGCCGCAGGTTCAGCGCCGATCGGCGCTGATCTCCCTTTGACGGCGAACCACTTCACTATGAGTGGTAGACTCGACTCGGCACCGGTCTCAAAGCAGCGCACGGCGCTGACAGGTACCGCGTGAAAGTGGGACGATCGCCGGGAGGACGGTCGGTCGCCACGCGGGGGAACGTGGTGCTGGACTTGAGGAAAGGAGTCGGCGTGAGGGGTGTGCTCGGTGGGGCGACGGTCGCGGCGATCGCCGCGACGCTGCTCGCCTCCGTCATGCTGGCGCTCGCCTTGTCTGCCTCGCCGGCGACGGCCTTCACGGCGTGGCAGCATGACGGCGCGACCGGCTGCGTCTGCCACACGAACGGCACGCCCACGGACGCGTCCTGCGTGACGTGTCACACCGGGTTCCAGAGCTACCCCGACGACACCTGCTGGTCCTGCCACTACCCTGGCCAGGATACGAGACCCTACTGGACCGACGTCACGCCCACGTTGACGCCGACGGCGTCGCCGACCGAGACGGCCACCCCGACGCCGACCCCGACACCCGCCGAGACGAGCGCACCCTGTAGCCGGGAGTGCCATCTCTACAACAGTGTGGCCAAGGCCTACACGATCCCGTACACGCACGGCACCAACCCGCACCTCGGCTCGACGCCGGACTGCCTCGACTGTCACCAAACGAGCCCCGGCATCGCCAATCCCGGTTCCAGCCCGCATCACAGCGGACAGGCGACGGGATTCGCCGATTGCAGCGCGTGCCATTCGTCCCCCCAGAAGCACGCCGGCGAGGTGACGTGCACGAAGTGTCACAAGAGCGCCGTGGACTTCCATCTGTACACCGCATCGAGTGCGGGCTACACGAAGTGCGGCGCGTGCCACAAGATGAAGCACGCGCGCAAGCGGGTCTCCACCAGAAAGTGCGCGTCCTGTCACAAGGGCACCTCTGGTCGCGCGGCGCAGCACTCCGCCAAGGTCAAGAAGAAGTACGTCTGCGGGGCGTGCCACAAGCAGAAGCTGCACGCCAGGCGCGTGAGCAAGCGGGTCAAGAGCTGCCGCACCTGCCATCGCGGCAAGTTCCACGCCGCCCAGCGCACCCCCGGCAAGTCGACCTGCACGAAGTGTCACGTCGTGAGGCTCCGCCACGATGACGGCTACCCATGCTACCTGTGTCACCGGCGTGCCATCCACAACCGGCGGCCCGGCGCCGTCAACCACTGAGATCCGCCGTTGGACCTCCGGCTCACGGTATGCGGCGTCTCTATCGCGAGTTCCGCTCCTGGAGCAGGGGCGAGAACCTGGCCCGAGCACGCGCCCGAACTCTCCCGGCGACGCCGGCCGGAGTGGTTTCCCTCTGGGTGCGAAGCGGAGCGCATCGGCGCGTGATCTTGAGGAGTAGGTACCGCGGCATCGGGGTCGGAGTCTTCACATCGGCCGACGGCGCGCGCCTCTTCCCGCTCGACGCCGGCCGCCGCATCCGCTGGGACGCTCGCCTTAGCTGACGAACCCCTGCATATCCTCCTCATCAGCGTGCACGGCCTGATCCGTGGTCACGATCTTGAGCTCGGGCGAGACGCCGATACCGGCGGTCAGTCCACCTACGTCGTCGAGCTCGCGCGAGCCCTCGCCCGCCACGATGACGTCGAGCGGGTCGATCTGTTGACCCGGCTCATCGACGATCCCGCAGTGGCGGGAGACTACGGGCGAGAGGAAGAGTTCCTGGCGGATGGAGCCCGGATCCTACGTGTGCGCTTCGGCCCCGCGCGCCGATACGTGCACAAGGAACAACTCTGGCCGTACCTCGATCAGATGGTCGACCGCTGCCTGCATCTACTGCGAGGGCAGCGCCGTCTGCCGGACCTGATCCACAGCCACTATGCCGACGCCGGGTACGTCGGCCTGCAGCTCTCGCAACTCCTCGGGATCCCCCAGGTGCATACGGGCCACTCGCTCGGTCGCGCCAAGCGCGAGCGGCTCCTCGCCGACGGACGCAAGGCGCAGGCCATCGAGCGACAGTTCAAACTCTCCCGCCGCATCACCGCCGAGGAAGAGGTACTGCGACACGCTTCCCTGGTCGTGGCCAGCACGCAACAGGAGGTCGAGGAGCAGTACGGACTCTATGACGCTCACCGCCCCGAGCGGAGCATCGTCATCCCGCCCGGCATCGACACCTCTCGCTTCTCCCCGCCTGGCAGACGTGCGCTCAGCCGCGAGACCTCATGGAAGGTCGATCGCTTCCTGTCCCAACCGAACAAGCCGATGATTCTCACTCTGGCCCGGCCCGAGGCGAGCAAGAACCTCACCGGGCTTCTGGACGCGTACGGAGCAGATCCCGCGCTGCAGGAGATCGCCAACCTCGTCATCGTGGCGGGCACCAGAGACGATATCCAGGAGCTGGAGCCCGCCCAGCGAAGTGTCCTGCACGACCTCGTGCTGGGCATCGATCGCCATGACGTCTGGGGCAGGGTGGCGCTGCCGAAGAGCCACTCGACCGAGGACGTGCCGGAGCTCTACCGGCTGGCGGCGCGCCGGGGAGGCGTGTTCGTGAACCCGTCTCTTATCGAGCTCTTCGGCCTCACCTTGATCGAGGCGGCCGCCAGTGGCCTGCCGGTCGTCGCCACCGAGAACGGAGGCCCTCGCGACATCGTCGCCAACTGCCGCAACGGTCTGCTCGTCGACCCGACCGACCCGCTCGCGCTCGCCGAGGCCCTCAAGGCAGCTCTCTCCGACAGAGGGCAATGGCAGCGCTGGGCCAGACGTGGCGTCACCGCGGTTCGGCGTCACTACAGCTGGGATGCGCACGTGACCAAGTACGTCAAGGCAAGCCGCCGCATTCTCTACCGCAATCGCAAGCGCCATCGCCGCCAGCTCGCCTCCGTCGCCCGCAGCGGCCCTTCCTTGCTCGCCTTCGCGCGGCGACTCCTGATCACCGACATCGACGGCACGCTGATCGGCGACAGGGAGGGCCTCCAGGACCTCCTCGCCTGGATTCGGGAACATCGCGGCCCCGTCGGCTTCGGCGTCGCCACGGGCCGCTCACCGCAGAGCGCCTCCCGGCAGCTGCGGAACTGGCGCGTACCGGCGCCGGACGTGGCGATCACGTCGGTCGGCACGGAGATCAGCTACGGCAGCCGGCTCATCCGCGATGCCGGATGGACCAATCACATCGGCTACCTCTGGCGCCGGGACGCAATCGCCGAGACCCTCGACGGCGTGCCCGGCCTGCGCACGCAGGAGGCGAACAACCAGCGCGAGTTCAAGCTCAGCTACTACGCTTCGATCGAGGACATGCCTCCGCTGAAGGAGGTCCAGCGGCTCCTCCACGAACGGCGCCTGCACGGCCGGCTCGTGCTCAGCAAGGGAGAGACGCTGGACGTCCTCCCCATCCGCGCTTCGAAGGGCCATGCCGTCCGCTACCTCGCCTACAAGTGGGACATTCAGCTTGGCGACTTCCTGGTGGCCGGCGACTCGGGAAACGACCTGGAGATGCTCACCGGGGACACCAGGGCGGTGGTCGTCGGCAACCACAGCCCCGAGCTCGATTCGCTCCGCAATCAGGACAACGTCTACTTCGCGGAGGGCCGCTGCGCTCGGGGCATCCTCGAGGGCCTCGATCACTACGGCTTCCGGCTGACCTGAGGACCTTGCCCTGCCCTCTCCCCTGGGCACCGCGAAGCGGCGAGCATCTGGGTGAGACCGTGGGGTACAAGTACTCGATCACGCCGCCCTCTCGTATTCGTGGATGAGTCCACCGAGAATATCTCGCCGCCGGATGCCTGGCACACCGTCGAGCTCTTCGACCGGCGTAGCACCTTTGGGAGCCAAGAGCCGCAGTCTTCGATGCGGCCGTTTCTGGTTGTAGTGTTCCACGTAGGTTCGCAGAACCCGGTCCAAGTGCCGGGGACCGAAGATCAGCGTCCAGTCCAGGCAGTCGGCGCGTAGCGTCTCCACCCAGCGTTCGGCGAAGGCGTTGGCGTTCGGTGCCCTGATCGGCGTGCGGATCACTCGCATGCCTTCGCCCACGAAGACATCGTCGAAGGAGCGCGAGAACTTGGCGTCGCGGTCGCGGATGAGGAACTCGACTTGGGCGCTCTCCTCGGCGAGGCTCATCGCCAGGTTCCGTGCCTGCTGGGTGACAAAGGCCGAATCCGGGTTGCTCGTTGCGGCAGTGACGTGCACGGCCCGAGTCCCGATCTCGATGAAGAACAGCACGTAGAGCGTCTTGAGCAGGGCTGTCTCCACGGTGAAGAAGTCGCAGGCGAGGATGCCTGAGGCTTGCGCCCTCAGGAACTCACTCCAGGTCGGGCCACGTCGTGGCGCGGGTCCGATGTTGTGCCTGCGAAGCAGCGTTGCGATGGCGGTGGCCGAGACACGCACGCCGAGCTTCTGGCACTCTCCCTTGATCCTCATGTAGCCCCAGCACGGGTTCTCCTTGGCAAGGCGAATGATCAGGGCCTGGATCGCTGGATCAAGGCTGGGGCGACCCGGCCGGCGCTGAGTGCGCGTCCACTTGCACGCCACCAACCACCGGTGCCAACGCAGGACGGTCTCGGGGCGCACGAGGAACGCATTCCAGCGCTCACGCGGCAGGAACAGGCTGGCTGCGGCCAGCAGTGCACGATCGCTCATCCGGTAGACGGGGCGCTTCACTTGACGGCGCAGGATCGCGACCTGGTGTCTAAGCACCAGATTCTCGAGCTCGACCTGCCTGGCAGCGCGATCCCTGGAAGAAAGGATGCCGAGCAGTCGACGAAGCACCATGTAGAGGAGCGAGGAGAACACGATCGCGATTCTGTCATGCGCGGCCGGCAAGGCGCCAGCGGTGTTCGCGAGTGTGCCCCGGAGGGCACGATCGAGTATTTGTACCCCTCGGGGCGGCGCACCAGAGCGCGCACCGGCCAGCCGTCTTCGCGCAGTAGCCGTACCAGCTCGCTGCCGACGTTGCCGGGGCGCCGCTCACGAGGATCGGTGCCCGCGGCTCGCGGGCGCCCTGCGGGCGGGAGTTCATGGCCTCACTCCGCTCTCGTCGGCCTCCTCGCTGCGCCAGAGGAGGCGCAAGCAGCCCTGGCCGAGCAGCTGCTCGGCGCAGAGCGGGCAGGCGAGCAGCAGCTCGTCGCCGCACTGGAGGAGCTGCGCCGCCTCGCCGGGCAGCAGCTCGCGGCCGCAGCCGTCGCAGGTCTCGAGGTCCTCGCTCCAGCGTGGCAGGCCGACGAGGCGCAGACGCTGCAGATGGCGCTGACGGGCCTCGGGATCGGCTGCGGACTCGGGCTGGTCACCCGCGGCTTCCGGGTGCGCCCGCGTCGTCCACCAGGCGCGCAGCTTGCCCCAACGTGCACGCTCGTCCGTGGCGGCCACATTGCCTCCCTTGCCTGTCTGGCTCCCTCCTATGGGGTTCCGCAGGCAGCGACGACGCAAACGTCACCCACGGCCGGGCGGTGGAGCGCCCGCGGGTGAGCCTCTGCCGCGACGGTTGCAGAGCGACCCGCGTCGCGCGCCGCCGCTCCGCTCGGGGCAGGGGCAACCCGGCAGCTGCCGCGGCCACGCGCCTGAGGACCCGCCGCTCGGGGATCGGCCGGCAGGCGCGATCCCGAGCCCGGCTGACGCGCAAGGTTGCTCTTGAGCGCCAGAGCTCACCCTCGCACAGCTCCCGCACCCCCAGCTCGGTCGCCAGCCACGGCCCCTCAGGCAGCAGGGCCTGATCCGCGAACAGCAGCGTGTGGCGGCCGCTCGAGTCCGTGCGCAGGCCCCAGTCGGCGTGCCAGAGGTAGCGCATCCCGCGGCCATCGATGCAGCGCGCCTCGAAGCCGAGCGAGACGATGTCGAAGCGGCTGTAGGGGCGGTCCTGGATCATCACTTGCTCACCTCGAATTGAGTGACTGTGTCTCCGCAACGTCCACCGCCGCGGCTCTGCGTGCGTGCACGAAACCGAGCACGCTCAGGAGCAGGAGCAAGGCGGCGGCGCCGAAGCTGACCCAGGCAGCGATGCCGGCGATGGTGGCGACTTCGGAGAAGGCATAGGCGTTGAGCAGCATCCCGCGCAGCGTGGTGCCGCGGAACAGCGTGTCCGCCTGTGCCTTCAGAGTCGCGTTGCCCGGATCGGCCTGCGCCGCGGAGCTCACCTCGGCATACGTCTTGCCTCCAGCGACCTCTGAGAGGTGGATGGCGATGAAGTGGTTGGCGTAGACCTGAGCCTGTGCCCCGGTCGTGAGCTGCTCGCCAGCGTACTGCCGCACGTCGGCAAACTGCGGGCCTTTGATCGACTCGCTTCCCTGCGGCGGGAAGAAGATCTTCTGGGCCGCGAGCTGATCGTGTACCTGGTTGTTCACAAAGACGTTGCCCCAGAGGAGCAAACCCCCCAGCGCGAGCAGGACGACGGCGACGATGAGTCCCGCCGAGCTGGCCGTCATATCGAGTGTTCTGCGATTCATGGATGTGCCTCCCACGTGAGTCTGGCGGCGGGCCGCGGGGCTTTAGGTCCCCTGCGCCCGCTGCCTCCGTTCGCTCTGTGTGTTCCCGGTCGTCCGGTCTTTGCATCCTCGCGCGACCGTGAACGCCGCGTTGCGGCAGCGGTCGCTGCAGTAGCGGCGCTGCGGGCTCCTCGTCTCGAAGCGCACCGTGCAGCCCGGGTTGGCACAGATGCGTTCCTGCGGCTTCCGTGCCGGGCGCGAGCGCGGCTCTCTCCTCGCCAGGTGCTCGTGCACGCTGCAGTAGGCGCAGGGGTTGTAGCGGGACAGAAGAGTCTGGCAGCCCGCGGCGGCGCAGGTGCGACCGCAGCCGTAGGTGGACGTCTTGTGGGCGCCGGAATATACCGTGCTGAGGAAGGGACGGTGCCAGCTCATCGGCAGCGGCTCACGGCGCGCACGTAGCGCGCCACGTCGTCGAATAGGGCAGCGCCGAGGGCGCGCACCAGGCGCTTCTCCTCGGCTTCGCGCTCCTGCGGCGACTGCTCGCGGTTGGGCACCCAGCCGATCAGCTGGGTCGGGGCGTAGTCGCGGATGTCCCTCTCCGTGAGGAAGGTGCAGCTGCCGTCGCGGCAGAGCGGGTCGGGCGTGAGGCCAAGCAGCAGATCGCCGGCGGCGGTGCGCGTCCCCGTGAAGCTGTAGAGGTAGGGACCGCAGGTCAGCTCGGCCCGCCCGCAGGCGCGCGCCTCGGCGACCGCGTCGCCGCCGCGCGAGGGGGGTCCGTGATCGCCCAGGTGAAGGTGTTTGTCGCCGCCATGATCCCGTCCTTCCACCGACGCCCGCACGAGCTGCGTCATGGTAGCGAAACCTGCAACGAAATCGTGAACGGCTGCCGTTCTGTACGCCTACTCTGCCCGAAGCTTGCGCTGGCGAACCGGCTCAGTCTGATTAATCTTAGCCTCGATGCCCTGGTCGGCGAAAAAGGTCAGGGCCCGCTCGAGGAAGCCGGCCGCCGTCGCCCCGCGCTCGTCGGGCAGCTCCTCGGCGTAGGCGAGGCGTGTGGCCCTCGTCAACGGCCACGTGGGCGAAGTCCCAGCCGATGTCACGGTGGCGGTCCTTGACGCCGCGACCCAAGAAGCGCCAGCCGCCGCCCTCGCCGATGCGCCCCAGCCGCTTCGTGTCGAGGTGGACGAGGTCGCCGGCATGCGGCCTGCAGTAGCACCGCATCGGCTCACGCCCATCGAGGCTGCGCAGACGCTGCATGCCGAAGCGCCGAAGTGTGCGGCAGACGGTTGCCGGCGCGAGCTGCGTGCACCAGGCGATCCAGGCTGGACCCACGCGCTTGGTGACGCGCAGGCGCAGGACGCGGCGCAGCTCGGCGCCGACCACCCGCCACGCGACCAGATGCGAGCGCGAGGAGCGATCGTGAAGGCCCTACCGGCCCTCACGACGCCAGCGACGCAGCCACTTGCTCGCCGTCTGGCGACTGATGCCGGCTGTTTCGGCGGCTTCACACGCGCGCCCCCCCGCTCTCTTCGATGCGTCGACAGAGCAGCAGCCGACCGTGCGCGGTCAGTCTCGCGTTAGGATGTGATATGAGGGCCTTCCCTTAGGTATTGGCTTGCACACCAACAACCGAAATGGACCGGCCCTCACCTGTCAACAACGTTGTGAATCAGTACATCTAGCCATCATCCCCGCGCCCGGCGTCTCACCGCGCCACGGTGCCGGCAACGATGCCTCCGTTTGTCCCCGATTGGGGTTGGGAACACGACGGTCAGGGACCGAGGACGTCGACCCACGACGCTCCTGTCTCTCTCAGTCGGGGGTGTGCATGGCTGATGTGACTTTCAAGGGGGTCACCAAAGTCTATGCCGGCGGTACGCAGGCCGTCTCGGACATGGATCTGGTGATCGCCGACGGGGAGTTCGTGGTCCTCGTCGGGCCTTCCGGATGCGGCAAGACCACGGCGCTGCGGATGCTGGCCGGGCTGGAGACCATCACCGCCGGCACCATCTCCATCGGCGACAAGGTGGTCAACCACATGGCGCCGCGGGACCGTGACATCGCCATGGTCTTTCAGAATTACGCGCTGTACCCGCATCTCAAGGTGTACGACAACATCGCTTTTGGGCTGCGCCTGCGCAAGGTCTCCAAGGACGAGATAGACAAGCGGGTGCGCCATGCGGCCGAGGTGCTCGGCCTGGAGGACTTCCTCGACCGCAAGCCGCGCGCGCTCTCCGGCGGCCAGCGGCAGCGGGTCGCCATGGGGCGCGCGATCGTGCGCGAGCCGCAGGCCTTCCTCATGGACGAGCCGCTCTCCAACCTGGACGCCAAGCTGCGCGTGCAGATGCGCACCGAGATCAGCCGTCTGCAGGACGAGCTCGGCGTCACCACGGTGTACGTGACTCACGATCAGATAGAGGCGATGACCATGGGTGACCGGGTCGCCGTGATGCGCAAGGGCGCCCTGCAGCAGGTGGCGCCGCCGCAGGACCTGTACGACCGCCCGGTCAACCTCTTCGTCGCCGGCTTCATCGGCAGCCCCACGATGAACATGGTGGAGGCAGAGGTCGCCGAGGACGGCGACCATCTCACGGTGACCCTCGGGAAGCAGCTGCTCCGGCTCGGTGATGAGACGCTCAGGCTGCACCCCGCGCTGAAGACCTACGTCGGCCGCTCCGTGGTCGTGGGCGTGCGGCCCGAGGACCTGGAGGACGTCGCCATGCTCGGCGACGTCCCGGAGGGCGAGCGCATCCGTGGCAAGCTCGTGCTGCGCGAGGCACTCGGCTCGGAGATCATCGCGCATTTCGAGGTCGAGGCACCGCCGGTGCTCACGGCCGACACCAGGGAGTTGGCCGAGGACGTCGGCACGACGCATCAGTACGAGGCCCGCGAGAGGCAGAAGCAGCAGACGTCCAAGCTCGTGGGCCGCTTCAACGCGCGCACGGACGTGAAAGAAGGGCAGCCGATCGACGTGGCCGTCGACACGCGCGCCCTGCACTTCTTCGATATGGAAACGGGGCTGGGGATCTACGACGGCTCCAGCCCTGAGAGCCCACGGCGTGACGAGCCCGCTACCGCGGTCGCCCCGCCTCCCAAGGAGGATGAGAAGCATGAAACGGCCTAGGTATCTTCTACTGAGTCTCATCGGCATCGTCGCGCTCGCTGGGGCGCTCCTGCTGGTCGCCGGGTGTGGCAGCAACTCGACCTCGTCGAGCGCCGGCCCCACAGCCGGCGGCAGCGACGTCTCCGGCAATGTCTCCGTGATGGCGGTATGGAGCGGTGACGAGCAGAAGAGCTTCCAGCAGGTGATCGACGGCTTCACTGCGATGTATCCGAACATCACCGTCAACTACAACTCGGCCGGCGATCAGCTGCCGACGGTGCTCTCCACGGCCGTCCAGGGCGGCAATCCGCCGAGTGTGGCCGTGCTGCCGCAGCCAGGCCTGATGCAGGCCTTTGTGAAGAAGGGTGCGCTCGTGCCCATCGACTACGCCAAGGACACGATCACTCAGAACTACGCTCCCGACTGGATGGATCTGGGCAGCGTCGACGGCACGCTGTACGGCCTCTTCTTCAAGGGGGCCAACAAGTCCACCGTCTGGTACAACGTCAAGGCGTTCGCCGACGCCGGCGTGAACGCTCCGCCGACGTGGCCCGACCTGATGACCGGCGCCGAGACGCTCAAAGCATCCGGCGTGAAGGCCTTCTCCATCGCCGGGGCGGACGGCTGGACGCTCACCGACCTCTTCGAGAATATCTACCTGCGCTCGGCCGGGCCGGACATGTACGACAAACTCACCAACCACGAGATCCCGTGGACAGACGCCTCGGTGACCAGCGCCCTGCAGTTCATGGCGCAGGTGTTCAGTGACACCGGCAACATCGCCGGCGGTACTTCCGGAGCGCTCCAGACCGACTTCCCGACCTCCGTCACGCAGGTGTTCACCGACCCGCCCAAGGCGGCGATGGTCTTTGAAGGCGACTTCGTGCAGGGTGTCATCACGAGTTCGACCAGCGCTCAGCCCACGACCGGCTTCAATCAGTTCGCCTTCCCCTCCGTCGGCGCTTCGCAGCCGAGCGTGGTGGGCGGCGGCGACATGGTAGTCACGTTCAACAACGACGCCGCCACCAAGGCGTTCGTCGAGTATCTGGCGACGCCGCAGGCGGCCGAGATCTGGGCCAAGCTGGGCGGCTTCGCGTCACCCAACAAGAACGTCAACCCGGACGTGTACCCGGACGACATCTCCAAGGCGACTGCGTCGGCGCTCGCCGAGGCGACCACCTTCCGCTTTGACATGTCCGACCTGGCTCCGCCCGCCTTTGGTGGCACGGTCGGCCAGGGCGAGTGGAAGATCCTGCAGGACTTCCTCAAGAACCCGAAGGATATCCAGAGCGTGCAGAAGGCGCTCGAGAAGGCAGCCGCCAAGGCCTACGGGAACTGACGTCATGACGGCGGGAAACACCACGGCGGAGCCCCCGGTGACGGGGGCTCCGGATGCTCCGGTCGTCGCGGCGGGGGCGGGCAAGGACCCAGGGCGCTGGCGGCGCTACGCCGTCGCCCTCGGGTTCCTCGTGCCCGCGCTCGTGTTCCTCGGCGTCTGGGTGGTGTACCCGACCGTCTACACGGTGATCCGCAGTCTGTACGACTCCACCGGCACATCGTTCATCGGCATCGACAACTACAAGACCATCTTCACGACCAGCGTGTTGCTGACGGCGCTCAAGAACAACGCCATCTGGGTGCTCGTGGTGCCGGCGCTCGTCACGGCCATCGGCCTCGTGTTCGCCGTACTCACCGAGCGCGTGCGCTGGTCCGTGGCCTTCAAGACGGCGGTGTTCATGCCCATGGCGATCTCCCTCTTCGCCGCCGGCGTGATCTGGCACGTCATGTATCAGCAGGATCCGAGCCAGGGCACGATCAATGCGGCGATCCGGGTGGTCAAAGACGCCGTAAGCCCACCCGGAGTGCTGTCTGGGGCGACCCCGTCCACGAACGTACTTGAGGGGTCGCCCTCCAAGGGCTTCACCCTGAGCAAGGGCGTGCAGCCCGGTCAGACTGCCCTGCTCGGGCTCACCGGCATCCCGCCCTCGGACGTCAAGAACGGGCAGCAGGCGGTTGATCCCACGCCGCGGAACGGAGCCGTCGGCGGCGTCGTCTGGCGCGACTTCAAGCCGGGCGGCGGCACGCCGGGCAACATCGAGCAGGGCGAGGTGGGCGTCCCCGGCGTCACCCTGCAGTTGCTCGATGCGGGCGGCAAACAGGTCGCCACCGCGACGACCAACGACACCGGTGCTTTCACGTTCCCCGGTCTCAGCCCGGGCACCTACAAGGTGGCGATCTCCAGTCAGACCTTCCGCCAGCCCTACGCGGGCGTGGGCTGGCTCGGCTCGAGCCTCATCACGCCCTCGATCATCATCGCCTACACCTGGGTCTGGGCCGGCTTCGCCATGGTCGTCATCGCCGCCGGCCTGGCCTCGATCCCCCGCGACGTGCTTGAGGCGGCACGCACCGACGGCGCCACCGAGTGGCAGGTGTTCCGCCGCGTCACCGTGCCGCTGCTCATGCCGGTGCTGAGCGTGGTGTTCATCACCATGGTCATCAATGTGCTCAAGGTGTTCGACATCGTGCTGTCCGTGGCGCCTGCCTCGGTGCAGGACGACGCCAACGTCATCGCCCTGGCGATGTGGCGCACCTCGTTCGGCGGTGTCAACGACTTCGGCCTGGGCTCGGCGATCGCCGTCTTCCTGTTCCTGCTCGTCGTCCCGGTGCTGCTGATCAACGTGCGCCGGTTCAAAAGGGGTGAGTGAGATGGTGACCCGCGCGACACACTCAGAGGCACCGTTGGTGGCGCCGGTCGAGGAGCCGGGTAAGGGCGCCGGCGGCGCCGTCCTGCGCTTTCTCAGTCACGCCCCGGTGAACATCGTGCTCGTCGTCGTGGGCGTGCTCTGGCTCGTGCCGACACTGGGCCTGCTGATCACCTCGCTGCTGCCGGCGCAGCTGATATCGTCGGAGGGGTGGTGGAACCTGTTCTCCCAGCCAAGCCTCGCGACGCTCGAGAACTACCGCAACATCTTCGCCGACCAGGCGATCACCAGCTCGCTGCTGACCACGGTCTGGATCGCCCTCGGCGGCACGATCCTGCCGATCATCGTGGCGGCGCTCGCGGCGTACGCTTTCGCCTGGATGGAGTTTCCCGGGCGCGACTGGCTGTTCGTGGGGGTGATCGCGATGATCGTGGTGCCGCTGCAGATGGCGCTGATCCCGATCTTCTCGCTCTACGACGCACTGCGCCTCTTCGACACGATCCCGGGGCTGATCCTGTTCCACACGGCCTTCGGCCTGCCGCTGGCGATCTTCCTGCTGCGCAACTTCTTCGTGGGGATACCCGCGGAACTGCTGGAGGCGGCGCGCATCGACGGCGCCTCGGAGTTCCTCATCTTCACGCGCCTGATCCTGCCGCTGAGCTGGCCCGCCGTGGCGTCGCTGGCGATCTTCCAGTTCCTCTGGACGTGGAACGACCTGATCGTGGCGCTCTCGCTGGCGCGCCGGACGCAGCCGATCACGGTGGCGATCTTCACGCAGCTGCGGCAGTTCGGCGCCAACATCGACGTGATCGCGCCGGCGGCGTTCCTCTCGCTGGCGATACCGCTGGTCGTGTTCTTCGCCTTCCAGCGCTACTTCGTACAGGGACTGCTGGCCGGCTCAGTGAAGTAGGTCGCCGGGGTTCCGCCGTGTGGCCCCGATGAGACGGTTCGGCGCTGCTTCACGAAGCCTGTTTGCTGCTCCGTCCTTTGGTCGATAGAAACAGCCATGGACTTGTCGGCGTGCAGGCAGCCCTGCCCGAGCAGTTGCTCGCTGCAGAGCGGGCAGGCGAGCAGCAGCTCGTCGTCGTGCTGGAGGAACTGCGCCGCCTCGCCGGGCAGGAGCTCGCGGCCGCAGCCGTCGCAGGTCTCGGGGTCCTCGCTCCAGCGCGGCAGGCCGACGCGGAGCAGGCGCTGCAAGTGGTGCTGACGGGCCTCCGGGTCGGCCGGCGTTTCGGTCGCTGCCGGCACGGCCGTAGGCCGCCGGCTCGGCCACCAGGCGAACAGCTTCTCCCAGCTTGCCCGGGCGCCCACGTGACTCCCCCTTCCGTCTGCCGTCTGCCGTCTTCTCTTGTCAGGTTCCGCAGGCGGCGGCACGGCAAACGTCGGACACGGCGAGGTGCGGCTCCTCTGGCGCACCCGCCCACCGGGCACGCGCCGCTCGCGCCAGCCGGCCTTGCGCAGTCGCTCGGCCAGTCTGGTCGTAACCGACGCTCTCGACCCGTTGAGCGCCGACGACCTTGCCGACCTCGCCGATCTCGACGCTCTCGCCCTCGCGCCGCAGCTGCGGGCAGTCGACCCTGACCCGGTCTCTCGTGGTGACGGTGATGACCGCGGCGCTGAAGCCAGCCAAGACCGGGTACTTTTCTCGGTATCAGCCAACGCGACAACGAAGGAACGAAGCCATGAACATCGCCGTACTCGGAACCGGTCCCGTCGGCCAGGCGCAAGCTGCCGGCCTGGCGGACCTCGGTCATGAAGTGTTTGTCGGTACACGCGACCCGGAGGCGACGCTGGCTCGCACAGAGCCCGATACCTTCGGCAACCCACCGTTCAAGGTGTGGCGCGAAGCGCATCCGCAGATCGGCCTAGCCGCCCTGCCGGAGGCCGCTGCGCAGGGCGAACTCATCGTCAACGCCACCAACGGAGGCGGGACGATCGCGGCGCTGGAAGCGGCCGGTGAGGAGAACCGGGCCGGCAAGGTACTCATCGACATCGCCAACCCGCTCGACTTCTCCACCGGCATGCCCCCGGCGCTGCTGGTCTCGAACGACGACTCGCTGGGAGAGCAGGTGCAGCGTCGCTTCCCGGGCGCCAAGGTCGTGAAGGCCTTCAACACGATGAACGCCCTCTTGCAGGTCGCCCCCGGTCAGCTAGCCGACGGCGACCACACGGCGTTCGTCTCCGGCAACGACGCGGATGCCAAGAAGACCGCAACGGACCTGATGACGAGCCTCGGATGGAAGGACGTCATCGACTTGGGAGACATCACGACCGCCCGCGGCACCGAGATGTACCTGGCGCTCTGGACGCGCCTGTTCATGGTGCTCCCCAGCCCGATGTTCAGCATCAAAGTGGTGCGCTGACGAGGAGGTCAACTGCGGATGACAGGCGCCGGTCAGGGTGAGGGTCCTTCTCGTTGGTGTCCAGCCGGAGAGCGGGTGTGAGCGGCCACAGCCGCAGCGATCACCCGCCCAGTCGGGGCAGTGGGACATCACATGCTGTGGACGACCACCTACGTTGTCACACGGCGTCGATGACCTGACCGTTCATCTCGCCCTCGACCGCCTCGACGTAGCGCTGAGCGACCTCGGCTGCCGGCATGCCGGCGCCGGCGTCCTGGCCTATCGCCGCGAGCGTCACGCTCACCCAGCCCGGTGCGACCACGTTGATACGCACCCCACGCGGCATCTCCAGCGCCGCGGCGCGGACGAAGCCCTCGAGCGCCGACCCGGCCATGCTGATCGCCGCACCTCCAGGCGCCGGCTGGCGACTGAGCAGCCCGCTCGTGAGCGCGAACGAGCCGCCGTCCGTGATCACCCAGAGGCCCGCTCGTACTACGTTGACCTGGCCCATGAGCTTGTTCGCAAGGCCGAGCGCGAAGTCTTCATCGGTCAGCTCGAGCAACGGCCGGAATACCACCTGTCCCGCCGCCGAGACGACGGCGTCGAGGGTGCCGACCTCTTCGTACAATCGCCGAATAGAATCTGCATCCGCCAGGTCGACCGCCAAGGGCGCTTGCGAGCGGCTCGCGCCCACCACTTCGTGTCGGGATCCCAGCGCGGTCGTGATCGCGCTCCCCAGCGTTCCCGTCGCACCGATCACCAGAATCTTCATGAGATGCCTGCTGACCCGGCTTGCTGAGGCCGCCGTCGTGGCTCACGTCTCTTCACCGTAGTGTGCGGTCATCGACTCCAGCCGAAACCAGATGCGCGTCCGTCCCGGGCGCCGGCATCCGGTCCGCGGCCGTCAGCCCGACTCCCACAGCGCTGCCGCGACGACCAAGGCGACGGCGGCCGGAGCGAAGTAGAGCCCGATACTGAAGCCCGCGACGATGCTGAAGGTGAGTAGCGCGATGGCGCTGATCAAGACCAGCAGGCGCCGGCGTACAAGCGCGCCGAGCAGTGCCAGGAGCGCGAATCCGATCGGCAGCGCAAGCAGAGCGATCACCCAGCGACCGTTCTCCTCGATCAGCGACGCCTGCGTCGTCGTCTCCTCGAGCCCGCCGCTCGAGCCGGCCGTGATCGAGACGCCCTGGTAGGCGGCGGGCGAGAGCGCCAGCCACAGTGCTGCCGCCAGGGCCAGAAAGACGGCCACGAGCATGATCCACGCAGAAGGGCTCCAGGGGGCACGGCGCTCGGGCGTCACGCCTTCTCCTTGTGGGCTTTCGCGGCTGCGCTTCGACACTCACGGCAGCCGCAGCCCGGCAGGTGCCGCCAGCCCCGCGCCGGCAGATGCCCGAGCTGGGTGAAGTCCTCTTCCTCGAGGGTTGCGCCGGACTGCCAGGTGACGCGGCCACCGGCGTGGTAGCGGTACTCAAAACGACCCCCGGACGCACAGCGTCGACGTCGAGTCGCTTGACCCGGGTGAGCGTGAGGTCCTGTTGCTCGTCGGCCGCCTCGCCGGGGAGCCTGCTCCAGGGTTCGCTTGCCGCCATGACGACCGCCTGCCGTTCACGCGGCGGGCGAGCCGCGTGCGCGGCGCTGCTCCCGTTTGCCAGATACCGCAGGTGCGGGCGAAGTGAACGCCGTCTCCGGCCGACCGCAACGCGACAGGTCTTGATGACGTGTCCGGCCGCGAGACGTAGGCCCCGTGCAGGCGCTTTGCAGCCCGCTCCGACGCGGGGCCGACGCGGGCCGACGCCTCACTTCCCTCCGGGCACAGCCCAGAGGTAGGTATCGAGGCGCTTGACGCTGACAGCCAGTCCCGCGGCGTGACACGCCTCGTAGAGGCGAAAGCAGCGCACGCAGAAGTCCCAGTATTCATCGTCGGCGCCGGATGGCTGCTCGAATGGAATCTCGTGGGAGTCCCAGTGCACGAGCCTGATGAGCCGGGCCGCGGCGTAGCTGTCGTAGATAGGCACGACGGGGCAGTGGAAATGCAGGTACTTGGCGGCGAAGGAGCGCGGCGCCTTGCCGTCTGTGGCCACCTTCTGCAGGAGTGACATGAGCCGGCCGTGCGCGGCCACGACCTGCACCATGTCGTCGGCCGCAAGAGGCTCCTGCAATGGCGCGAGGCGGCCGACGATGTCGTCGATCTCCGCAGCGTGAGCGAGCATGAAGTCGGCGATCACGGTGATGGCCTGCTTGCCTGCCGGCGGCGTCACCCGGCGCTCGAATCCGGCCGAGTAGACGCGATCGATGAGCGCCACTTTGGCCGTCACGTCGCGGCGCACGGCGTGATCGGCGTGTTTGCGACAGAGTTCGTAGAGCACCTCGTCGACGCCGCCCCAGTCGGCGTCGAACGCGGCGGCGGCGCTCTCGAGCTGCACGGCAGAGGGGAGCGGCACCGCCGGCGCACCCGCCATGCGCCCGCCGAGCAGCGTCGTCATCTGCGTGCCGCCTTGCGCTCGTTCGTCGCGCGCCGCCATCATGCGCGAGACTCCTCGCTCTCTCGTCCAGGCCGCCTGGATTGCAGCGTAGAGCGGCCTGCCCCTGCTCTGCAACTCCTCGTCGGGCTCCCATCCGGGCGACTGCTCGGCGTTGTGTACCCAGCGCTGCAGCCAAAAGAGGGCGCAGCGCAGGTCGGCGAAGCTGCTCGCAAAGCGCCCCCCTGCCTCACGGCGCTGCCAGACCTCCTCGGCCACGTCGGCGCACGCGCGGTGACGGACGAGCTCGGCGTAGCGGTGACCGTCGAACGCCTGGCCGTACTCGCCGAGGATGCGGCGCCAGTCGGTGAGGGTTGGGTCCGGTGCGCGCCAGAGGTCATCGAGGCCGCCCAGGACAACTGCGCGCAGCTCGCGCAGGCGCGTGCGCAGCGGGCTCGGCGGCATGTGCTCGATGTTGAGCGGTGGCTGCAGAACCTTGACGACGTCTTTCTCGAGCCGGGAGAGACCGTCTCCTGAGTCGACCGCGAAGACGGCGATCGAGAGGTGCAGCCGCATCCAGGCAGTGAGCCGCTCCTCCGAATCGGCGACGAGAAGTCGCGGGCCAACGAGGACAAGCTCCAGCGGTGCGAGCAGGATCGACGCCAGGGTGCGACGCAGCGTCGAACTACAGACCCTGCCGCCGAGGTGATTGCTCCCGACGCGCGAGCGCAGCGTGGACGCGCTGGAAACCCCGGCGCGTGACGAGGCGGCGCCGGCCTGACCGAGGTAGACACGGCCGGCTGGCAGCTCGATCTGAAGTCCCCGGCTCAGGTCGGCTGCCCCGGCGCCATCGACCCACCAAGCGTACAGCCCTGGCGCATCGAGACCAGCGAGCAAACCGGGCCACTCGGCAGCCGACACGCAGAATGGCCGCTCATCCAGTGCGGCAAGAGCGTGAGAGACAGACGTCAAGGCACGCTCACGCCTTCTGGCTGGTCGGTGCCGCTTTCGAACGGACCTGCGCGCAAGCTGAGACCTGTCTCTTTTGGTTTTCGCCGAAGACCCGCTCAGGCTAGCAACGCGCTGGGACAGAAGCCACATGAGCGGTCTATCTCGGACATCCGTCGAACCCACGGGGACGCACAGGTCTTGAGAACGTGTCGAGCCCACGGAATAGCGCCACGTGCAGGCCTCTGGCGAGCGAGGCGACGCGATGCCGACGCCGGTAGCGACATGTCGACGCTGAGCATCGCACGGTGCGCGTAGGCGATGTCGCCGACCGTGGGTCACGCCTTGCTCAGCCGCCCATGCCAGCTGTCTCACCCGTAGACGACGCTCAGCACGAGCGCATACAAAACGACGGCGCAGTGGTGGTCTTTCACGGCCGCCTCACGCCCGCTGCATGGCCGCTCGCGCTGACGCCACGTTCCCTCCCGCCAGCCGCCGGCGAGACGCCGCTCGCAGCCTCCGAGAGGAGTGACTGCACCTGAGGGACGGGTGCCGGGCCGAGGAGCCACTCCGCGCGCACAGACGTGGAGGCCGTCAGTCCAGCAGGTGCGCCTTGATGAGGTTGGTCTTGCCGGTCTGCTCGGTCTGTAGCCCGGCGGTGATCACCACCACCTGCCCCGGCTGCGCGAAGCTGTTGGCGAGGACGAGGTAATGCGCTTCGCGCACGACGTCCTCGAAGCTGCCCCAATGCCCGCCGAGGAGAGGAGAGACCCCCAAGCAGAGGGCGAGCTGGTTGACGACGCGCCGGTTGGGGCTGACCGCGACGATGGGCTGAGCAGGCAGGTTGCGGGCGACGGCGCGCGCAGTCGCGCCGGAGAAGGTGGCCGTGACGATGGCCGCCGCGCCAACACGGTCCGCGACCTCGCAGGCGCCGTGACTGATCGCGGTGGAGACGCCGGTGCGACCCTGGGCCCAGGGCTGCGGGGCGCGGCCCTCGCGCTCGATGTCGGCCTCGACCACGAGCGCGATCTTGGCCATCATGCGCACCGCCTCCACTGGGAATCTGCCGATAGCGGTCTCGCCCGAGAGCATGATCGCGCTGGTCGCGTCGTAGATGGCGTTGGCGACGTCGCTTGCCTCCGCGCGTGTCGGTCGCGGAGCGTCGACCATCGACTGCAGCATCTGCGTCGCCGTGATCACCGGCTTGCCGGCGACGATGGCCGCATGGATGATGCGCTTCTGCCAGACCGGCACCATGGCCGCGTCGATCTCGACGCCGAGGTCGCCGCGCGCCACCATGACCGCGTCAGCCACCGCGATGATCTCCTCATGGGCGACCAGCGCCTCCTTCTTCTCGATCTTGGCGACCACGAGCTGGTCGCCGCCGGCCGCGGCGATGAGCTCCTTGAGCTCACGCACATCGTCGGCACTCCGCACGAACGAGAGTGCGACGTAGTCGACGTCCTGCCGGAGGCCCCAGGCGAGGAGCTCGCGGTCGGCGGCCGTGAGAGCGCCGATCGGCAGCCGCGTGTCCGGCAGATTCACGCCCTTGCGCGACTGGATCGTGCCGTCGTTGAGCACCTCGAGCGTGACGGCGCACGGGGAGACGGCGCTCACCCGCAGGGCGACGGCGCCGTCATCGATCAGCACCAGTTCGCCGGGGGTAAAGTGCGACAGAAGTTTCGGGAAGTTGACGGGCAGCTGAGCAGCCGGCGGCGTACCAAGCACGACAGCGTCGCCTGCCTTGACCTCGAGCGGCCGTGGCAGGTCTCCCAGCCGAAGCTTGGGTCCAGGGAGGTCGATGAGGACCGCGAGTGCCATGCCGCGCTCGGCCGCGATACGGCGCACCGCGGCGATGGACTCGGAGTGCTCCGCGGTGCTCCCATGCGAGAGGTTGATGCGCGCCACGTCCATGCCGGCCTCGAGCAGCTGCCCGAGCACGCGCTCGTCTCGTGACACGGGGCCCAGCGTGGCGACGATCTTCGTGCGCCGTCTCGTCAGCGGCGCCGCCGATCTGTCGTCGCCCTCGAGCGTTGCTTTCATCATTCCTACTTCCCTCGTCTCGCCCAACGACAGATGTTCGCCCTGTGAAGTTAGCCGCTGGTTAGCCTACGCGCTTGTGATTGCGCAGTGCGAACCGCCCCGAGCTCTACCGAGGCTCCGTCTCATGGGAGGTCGACGCGAGGCTGATGACGGTGCGCACCGGTTACGTAGACGTGTTCGGCCCATGGAAGTGCGTCAGGTGCAGCCCATCTGTCCAGCCGCCGCCACGATGCCGACCAGTGCGCGAGTACACCTGGCCAGAACGCCCCAGCCAAGCAGGGACCGGCGAGCGCAACCCGGCGGCGCAGCGTCAGGCGGGCAGCCTTCACACCGGCCGACAATAGGTTCACGCCTACTTCACATCGTCGCGCCAAGGTGAACGCTCGGAGTCAAGCACGGTCGAAGCCGACAGCGCGTGACAGGAGATCCCCAGGAAGCTTGACGCCATGCAGACGCCAACACCGATCCTTGACGGCGCGCTCATCACCTCCTTACCGAGTCGTGGGAGCCTCTTCGGGCGGCTGTTGTGCGCCCAACGGCGTTGGTGGCACCCGATGTCCCGTCGCCTGTCAGCCGGCCTTCGGGCCGTCCACGACCGGCCTTGACGATGATGCCGCCTGAGACCAGCTTGCCAGAGGGGGCCGGACCAGGACTGCGTTCCCGTTCCCGCCGCCAACGATCAATCTCGGGAGTGAAATATGGACCATGAAGGTGACGTCCAAGCGCCAAGCGGACGCGGCCTCGTCGTCGAACGCCGCCTGGATCATCGCGGGCGCGGCAGCGATGTGCCTCCTCAGCCGCGGCTGGAGCAGAGCGACGCCAGGAACGGATGCGTCCTGCCCGGCGACTACCACGTCCACACCACGTACTCGGACGGCAGCGGCAGCGTGGCTGAGTGCATCGAGCACGCCATCGCCGTGGGGCTGCCCGAGATCGGCATCGCCGACCATGTGTCATCGGTGCAGCCGACGCCGTGGGAGATGCCCACCATCCCCTTCGCACGGCTCGAGCGCTATGTCGCGGAGGTGCGCGACGCCGCCAGACGCTACGACGAGATCACCGTGCTCCTCGGAATCGAGGCCGACTACGTGCCGGAGCATGAGGAACAGTTGCGCACGCTGCTCGAGGCTTGGCCGTTCGACTACGTCATCGGCGGCGTGCACATGGCCGACGGCTTTGATTTCAACGACCCTGCCAGGCGCCATGACCCCTGCTGGTCAGACGCCGACGCTCTCTTTGCCGCCTACTACGGGACGGTGCGCCGGGCCGCGGAGTCCGGGGCCTTCGACGTCATCGCGCATCTTGACTACATCGGTCTCTGGGGGCACACGCCCGGTCCGGCCGTGTGTTCCGCCATCGACTCGTCCCTCGACGCAATCGCCGCTTCGGGCGCCGCCATCGAGCTGAACACGGACCGGATCAGCGACCCGGCCGGCGTCATGTATCCCTCCGACGAGTTGCTGAGTGCTGCGAGTCGCCGGAGGATCCCACTCGTCATCAGTTCGGACGCCCACGCGGCGCAGCAGGTTGGCCAGCTGTGGAGTGAGGCGCTGGAGCGAGCCATCAGGGCCGGTTATGGGGAAGCTCTTCGCCTCTCGGACCGCACGGTGGTGCCGCTGCCACAGGAGACGTAGCGCGTGACCACCGGCGGTCTACAGAAGCTGCAGAGCGTAGATCCCGCTCAGGACGAGCGCGTACAGGATCACAGCGTAGTACCAGCGTCCGCCGAGCTTGGGCGTCTCGATCGGAGCGACGTTGAGCGCGGCCAGCACCATGAGGGCGACGTAAAGGACGATGGCGAAGACCGTCGCCCCGACAGCCGGCTCGAAGACGAAGAGGAGCGCCAGGACCAGGACATTGGTGTCGAGTGGCAGCCCACGGTAGGTCCCGGCGTCGACCAGCCCGAAGACGTTGAAGTAGCTCAGCCGGATGACCCCTGTGGCGAGGATGACGAAGGCGCCGGGGATGAACCAGGGGCTGAAGCGCCCGACGCTCAGCAGCAGCAGAGCGGGCGCCACGCTGAAGCTGACGACGTCGATGAGCGAGTCGAGCTGCGCGCCGAAGGCCCTCTGGTCCGCTGTACGTCCCGTCATGCGCCGCGCGATGAGGCCGTCGCTCCAGTCAAAGACGACCGCCCAGAGCAGCGCCGCCATGGCCGCCGGGTAGACGCCGCGGATCGCGAAGTAAAGGCCGAGCGCCGCGGCCAGCAGCCCGGCCAGCGAGCAGACGTTGGGCAGGTCGCGGGCGAACGCCAGCATAGGCCCGGGACCTGTCGGCGGCGGCGCGGCGCCCGGGCTCACGCGATCGCTCCCGCTCACACTGTCGCTCCCGCTGGCCTGACCGCCCCGAAGCTGAAGACGCGCCCCGGTCCTTCCACGGCGTGCAGGCGCCTCGGGAAGACCAGCTCGGCCGCGTCCAGATCGGCCAGCGTGTCGATCTCGTACCAGCGGTCAGCAGGGAAGATCACCGCCGCTGGAGCCATGCTTCCGGCGGCGGCCATCTCCTCGAAGACGGACTCGTAGAAGACGCCGGTCTGGCCGGCCGCGACGTGGCGATCAAGACGCTCGCAGACTTCACCCCAGGTGTCGCATGCGAGGCTGCAGATGTTGATCGCCATGAAGTGGCCGGCGTCGGTGCAGTGCTGGCCGTAGACGCCCGGCGGCGGCGGATAGAAGGCGTCGACGTTGCCCTCCCCGTCGAGCGTGACCGTGGTGCCGCCCATCCAGGGCAGCTGCCTCGAGACGGCGATCCGCCCGGGCTGCAAGAGCGGCTCCAGTAGCTGCTCATCGAAGACGACATCGCTCTCGACGAGCAGGAACGGTTCGTCGATCAGCTGGCGCGCGAGCCACAGCGAGTAGATGTTGTTGGTGGTCTCGAACAGCGGACTGACGAGGTACTCGATGGCGATGCCGCCGAAGCTCTCGCCGAGGTAGGCGCGGATCGTCTCGGCCTTGTAGCCGATGACGATGACCAGACGCTCGAACCCGTGAGCGTCGAGGGCGCGAACCAGGCGCTCGAGGATCGGC
>JBBQFA010000002.1:0-33951 GCA_038321515.1 Thermoleophilia bacterium
GCCGGTCCGGCCCGGGCAGCGGCGCCGGACCGGTGCCGACCGCCGCGCGCCAGATCCGGGCGCGTCGCCCGGCGGTCTCGGTCACGGCGCCGATGGGCGGCGACAGCGCCCATACCTGGTCGACGCTAACGCGGGCCGGGCGCGTCCAGTCGATGACCTTGTCGGACGCGCCGATCTTGGCCGCGAAGGTCGGGTCTCCGGTCTGCGGCCGCCAGTCGACGGTCCCCGCGGCGATTCTCTCCAGGGTCGCTGCGACGCCCTCCACAGCCGCGGGCGCGAGAAGCTCGTAGGCGCGGCCGGCGTCGGCGTCACGCGGTACCTGCACAAGGCGCGCGTCGCCGACCGGTCCCTCGTCGACGCCGGCGGTCATCAGGAGCGTACAGACACCCAGTTCCGTCTCGCCGGCCATGAGCGCACGCTCGACCGGCGCCGAGCCCCTCCAGTGCGGCACCAGCGAAGGATGCACGACGATGGTGGTCACGGCGTCGAGGACGGTCTGCTGCACGATCTGGCCATAGGCGCAGACGATGAAGACGCCGGGAGCCAAGGTCAGCAGGTCGCGCAGCGAGGCTGCCGTCGAAACGTCGGCCGGCTGCAGCACCGGGATGCCTGCCGCCGCCGCAAGGCGCTTGATCGGCGGCGCCTGCGGCGTTCCGTGGCGCCCTTTCGGGCGGTCCGGATTGGTCACGAGCGCCACGATCTCGACGCCCCGCTCGAGTAGACCCCCGAAGACGAGCTCGGCGAACGGCGCGGTACCCGCGAATGCGGCCCGCATGCGCTTCAGAAGCCGCCGCCGACCGCGCCGAAGACTCCCGCGTCCTCGCGCTCGCGCAGAGCGCGCAGCGCGGCCGCGCGGGCGCTTCTGCTGGTACGGTCGACGATGAGGATGCCGTCCAGATGGTCGTTCTCGTGCTGGATGACCCTGGCCTCGAGCCCTTCGGCGCGAAAGTCGACCTCTTCGCCTGAACCGTCGAATCCGCGTATGCGCAGGCTCACGGGACGCTCGACCGGCATCGTCACGCCGGGCACGCTCAGGCAGCCTTCGTCGCTCTCCTCCAGCTCGTCCGAGAAATCGTCGAGCACCGGGTTCACGAGCACGCGTGGGTCGTCGTCGACGTCGTAGACGAGCAGGCGCTGAAGCACGCCCAACTGCGGCGCCGCCAGCCCGACGCCCGGAGCGTCGTGCATGATGCGGATCATCCGCTTGGCGAGCTTGCGTAGGGCGCGGTCGAACTCGGTCACTTCCCGGGCATGCTCGCGCAGAACCGGGTCGCCGATCACGTGGATGTCACGGCGCGCCTCGCGCTGGCGCCGCGACAGATCCTCCAATTGTGCGGTGTCGTTCATGTCACTCATGCCTTAATCGTACCTCATGCCGCGTTCACAGCCACTGAGGGTCGACATCGGGGACGACTCTGACCCCTCGGGCGGCGTAGCGGTCGCGGTTCGCCGCCAGCCACAGGCGCAGTCCATCAAGGGTTTTCCCTGTTTCGGCAGTCTTTACCACCACTCGGCACGCGTGCCTGCCGCGCTCCCTCCAGAGAGGGCCGGGGCCGAGCACCTGCGCCGCGCCTGCGAGGCGGGCCGCCAAGCGCTCGGCGGTGAAGCGGCCGGCGACGGCCACCTTGTCCTCCGACGTGCCCGAGAGTTCAAGAGCGATGAGGGTACCGGCGGGCGGATAGCCGAGCTCCCGCCGGCGCTCCAGCTCTTCGGCGTAGAAGGCTTCGCCGTCGCCGCCGGCCGCCGCCGCGATGGGCCGCGCCTCCGGGCTCAGCGTCTGAACGATGACCCGCCCTGGCCGCTCACCGCGACCGCTGCGCCCGCCGACTTGCACGAGCATCGAGAACGTGCGCTCCTCGGCGCGAAAGTCGGGAAAGTGCAGGGTGAGGTCCGCGTTGACCACGCCGACGAGCGTCACGTCCGGGAAGTGATGGCCCTTGGCGATCATCTGCGTGCCGACCAGCACCTTCGCCCCCGGAGCCGCGAACTGGGCGAGCACGTCGCGAAGGCGCGCGTATGACCCGGCCACGTCGGAGTCGAGACGCAGCAGCTCGACACCGGGAAGCAGCAGCCGGACCTCGCGCTCCAGGCGCTCCGTCCCAAAGCCGAAGCGGACGAGGTCGGAGCTGCCGCAGGCCGGGCAGAGCGAGGGAGCGGATTCGCTGTGGCCGCAGGTGCGGCAGCGCAATCCGCGGCCTCCGAAAAGCGTGAGCGTGACGTCGCAGCGCGGGCACTCCCACGTGTGGCTACAGTGGTCACAAACGAGGTATGACGCGAAACCTCGGCGGTTGAGAAAGAGGATCGCCTTGTCGCCGGCATCGATGGCCGCGGAGAGCGCTTCCGCCAGCGGCAGAGAGAAGACCCCGTGATGGTCGCGCATGTCGACGAGCTCGAGCGAAGGTGGCAGCGACCCGTCGACGCGCTGCCGCAGGTCGGCATGCAGCGGCACGCGGGCGAAGCTCTCGACGCTCGGGGTCGCCGAGCCCAGTACGACGACGGCGCCGCTCGCCGCCGCTCGCCAGCGTGCGACCGTGCGCGCGTCGTAGGCGGGTTCGCTCTCCTGCTTGTACGAGGTGTCGTGCTCCTCGTCGACCACGATGAGCCCAAGGTCCACAAGTGGCGCGAACACCGCCGAGCGCGCGCCGACGACGATGCGTACCTCGCCGCGCGCCACGGCGCCGTACGCGATGAGTCTCTCCCCCGCCGACAGCCCGGAGTGCAGCACCGCGACACGCGCCCCGGCGAAGCGCCGCTGCACACGGGCCACGGTCTGCCCGGTCAGACCGATCTCGGGGACCAGGAACAGCACCGAGCCGCCTGCGTCGAGGGTCGCCTGGGCGGCCTGCAGGTAGACCTCCGTCTTGCCACTCCCGGTGACGCCGTGCAGCAGGACCTCGTCCCCGGCGCGCGCCTCGCACAGCACCGCGTGCAGCGCGCGTCGCTGCTCGTCCAGAAGGTCCGGGATGTCCGCGAGCACGGCGCAGCCGCGCAGCCGGGCTGCCTGGGCGGCCGCCGGCTGCCCGACCCCGTCGCCGGCGTCCGCTTCATCCGCTGGTCGCCCTGGGACTTCAGCTCCCGGCGGGCGCGGCTGAACGCCAGCTATCTCGTCCGGACCTTCGACTAGCGCCCCACCTTCGATCAGTCCTCGCAGCCCCGCCGCCGAGAGCCCGCTGGCCGCGCGCAGCTCCCGCTCCTCGAGCACACCGGCCTCCTCGACCAGCGCCAGCGCAGCGCGCTGCCGAGTCCCAAGGCGCACCGGCGAGTCCGCGCCGCGACGCAGCCGCCGCCCCGCCGGTGTCACGCCGACCACGTGCACCCGGTACGACGTCCGCACCCAGCCTTTGCGCCGATAGCGCTCGGCCGGGCGTGCGAGCGGCCCGGCGGGGAGCTTGAGGCCGGCGACATCGGCGAGTCCGTCCGCGCCGGCCGCCAGGGCGGCGAGTCCGGCGTCCGTGAGCTCGTACTGACGCATGACCTTGAGCGCTCCGGTCGGCGGGCAGACCAGGGCGAGCGCGGCGGCGAACGACGTCAGGTAGTACTCCTCGATCTTCCGCGCCAGATCGAGAAGAGACTCGGGGATCGCGGGCACGCCGAGCACGTCGCGGACCGGGAGGATGCGCCCGGTGTGAGCGGTCTCATCCCGGACCTCGACGACGACCCCGATCACGGTCTGGGAGGCCAAGGGGACGGCGACGAGGGCCCCCCGACGGAGGCGACCGTCGAGTTCTCGGGGAATCTCGTAGTCGAAGGCGCCGGCGAAGGCGCGGGTGCGGACGAGCGGGAAGACGGCGGCGTAGCTCACGCCGCGCCGCCGTCTTCCCGCCGCCGCAGGCGGCTCAGGCCTTGAGGCCGGCAGCCGCGCGCAGCGCCTCGGCCTTGTCGGTGCGCTCCCACGTGAAGTCGTGGTCGTTGCGACCGAAGTGACCGTAGGCGGCCGTCTTCTGGTAGATCGGACGGCGCAGGTCGAGGTCGCGGAGGATGGCCGCCGGGCGCAGGTCGAAGTGCTCGGCGATGAGCTTCTCGATGATGTGAATGTCGACCGTCTCCGTGCCCTCGCAGTCGACCATCACCGAGACGGGGTGCGCGACGCCGATCGCGTAGGCGACCTGTAGCTGGCAGCGCTCGGCGAGACCGGCGGCCACGACGTTCTTGGCGACGTAGCGGGCGGCGTAGGCGCCGGATCGGTCGACCTTGCTCGGGTCCTTGCCCGAGAAGGCGCCGCCGCCGTGCGGAGCGGCGCCGCCATACGTGTAGACGACGATCTTGCGCCCGGTGAGGCCGCAGTCGCCCATCGGTCCGCCGATGACGAACTTGCCCGTCGCGTTGATGACGGTGATCTCCGCGAGCTTGCTCGCGTCGTACATGTTCTTGGGCAGGATCGGCTCGACCACGTGCTCGAGAAGGTCCGGATAGATGATGCTCTGCAGATCGGCGCTCTCGGCATGCTGGGAGGCGAGGACGACCTTCACGATCTCGACCGGCTTGCCCGCCTCGTAGCGGACCGTGACCTGCGACTTGCCGTCGGGGCGCAGGTACGGGAGGATCTCGGCCTTGCGCACCTCGGCGAGACGGCGCGAGAGCTTGTGCGCCAGCGCGATCGGCAGCGGCATCAGCTCGGGGGTCTCCGTGCAGGCGTAGCCGAACATCATGCCCTGATCACCTGCGCCCTGTGCGTCCAGCAAGTCGTCGTCGTTGACGTCGGTACGCACCTCGAGGGCGTTGGAGACGCCCTGGCCGATGTCCGGCGACTGCTCGTCGATGGCGACCATGACGCCACAGGTCTCGTAATCGTAGCCGAAGTGAGCGCTCGTGTAGCCGACATCCTTCACCGTCTGGCGCACGATCTTGGGGATATCGACGTAGCACTCCGTCGTGATCTCCCCCGCGACGAAGGCGAGGCCGGTCGTGACGAGCGTCTCGCAGGCCACACGGCCGTAAGGGTCGTCGGTGAGGATCGCGTCGAGGATCGAGTCGGAGATCTGGTCGGCGAGTTTGTCGGGATGACCCTCGGTGACCGACTCCGAGGTGAACAGGTAATCTCTCTTCTCCACTATTCCGTCCTCCGGGGAGACACGCGACGCGGACGATGCCGGCGCGGGTTTGATGCGGCGTCTGGCGACCGCGGAGAGCCCGTGAGGCGCCCTCAGGGCGCGCCGACGGGCTGGCTCGCGGCCGGGGCGAGTGTAGCAGACCGCCGTGACGGGCGGCAACGCGGCGCCGGCCGTTCAGCCGGTGTGCCGCTCCTTTTTGGGAGAGCGGCCCATGAGATCGGCGACGCTCTCCTGCGGCGTGCGATTGCCCTCGAGCACCTGGTAGACGTTCTCGGTGACCGGCATCTCGATGTCGAGCCGCCCGGCCAGGTCGTGGAGCGCGTACGCGGTCGGGATGCCCTCGACGACCTGCCCGACCTGCGCCTGGACCTCGGCCGGCGAGGCGCCCTTGGCCAGCAGCTCGCCGGCGAGCCGATTGCGACTGTGGCGCGAGGTGCAGGTGGCGATGAGATCGCCGATACCGGCGAGACCGGTGAAGGTAGCGATGTGCGCCCCCTGGATCATCCCGAGCCGCGTCATCTCGGCGATGCTGCGGGTGATGAGGCTGGCGCGCGAGTTGTCGCCGAATCCGAGGCCGTCCGACATGCCCACCGCCACGGCGATCGGGTTCTTTACGGCGCCGCAGAACTCCACGCCGATCACGTCGTCGTTCGTGTAGACACGAAAGGTGTCGCTGGTGATCGCCGCCTGAAGCACTACCGCAAGCGCCTCGTCGGAGGCGGCGATCACGGTGGCCGACGGCATGTCCTTGCTGACTTCTTCGGCGTGGTTGGGGCCGGAGAGCGCCGCGGCGCCGGCCCCGGTCTCCTCCTCGATCACCTGCGTCGGACGCTTCAGCGTACCGAGCTCGTAGCCCTTGGCGAGCGACAGCTGCAGCGCGCCAGTCGCGCGGCGCGGCGCGACCCAGCGCGCGACCTCCCGCACGGCCTGGGTCGGCACGGCGTACACGAGGAGCTCCGAGCCGGCGAGGTCGGCGTCACCTATGGCCGCGAAGCGGATCTCGGCCGGGAGCTTCACGCCGGGCAGAAAGTGCGGGTTCTCGTGCGTGGCCTCAAGCTCTGCGGCCTCCCCCTTGGTCAGCGCCAGGACCTGGACGTCGTGATCGCGGCGCACGAGCAGGCGCGCGAAGCCGCTGCCCCAGCTGCCGGACCCGATCACGGTCACCCTCATCTCAGGTACCTCCTACCCCACCGTCTCCCGACGGCTGGCGTGGCGTCCACGGCATCGTCGCTCGGCTCTCTTCACCGGCGAGCAGCCGGCGGATGTTGCCGCGGTGCGCCCACCACACGAGTAATGCGACGAGGACGCCGGCGATCTTGTAGGGCAGCGGCTCGTGGAAGGCGGCGGTGAGTACCGGGACCATGACCGCCGCGACCAGCGACGCCAGACTGACGTACCGCGTCGTGACGATGATCAGGATCCACGTCGCGAAGATGATGAAGAAGGCGACCGGCACGAGCGCCAACACGACGCCGGCGCCGGTGGCGATGCCCTTGCCGCCCTTGCCCTTCAGGAAGATCGAATAGATGTGGCCGAGCACCGGCGACGCGGCGATGAAGATCGCGTACCAGGGGGTGAACACCGCCGCGGCGATCGCCGCGGGAAGGTACCCCTTGAGGATGTCGCAGACCATCACGGCAGCACCGGCCCTCTTGCCGAGCACGCGAAAGACGTTCGTCGTGCCCACGTTGCCGGAGCCGTGCTGGCGCACGTCGACGCCGTAGAAGACCTTGCCGACGACGAGACCGAAGGGGATCGAGCCGACCACATAGGCGAGAAACATCAGCACCAGAAACCCGAGCACCTGGAGCGCGATCAACGCTTGCCCTTGAAGTCGATCACCAGGGGGACGCCCTCAAGACTGTAGCGCGCGCGCAGGCGGTTCTCGACATAGAACCCGAAGTCCCGAGTGACCAGCGTGCGGTCGTTGACCTCGATGGCGAAGCGCGGCGGCGACGTGCCGAACTGAGCGATGTAGTACATCTTCAGGCGCTTGCCGCGCTTCATCGGCAAGGGACGGTCACCGGCGAGGTCGGCGAGAGCACGGTTGAGCTCGCCGGTCGAGATGTGCGCCGCGTAGCGCGCGTCAAGATCGGCGACCAGCGCAAGCAGGTCCAGGACGCCGCGGTGGGACGTCGCCGACACGGCAAGCACCGGCGGCCTCTGACGGAGCTTGCGGCTGGCGATGCCGCCGATCTCGTCAAGGTCCGGCTCGGCGAGATCGCTCTTGCTGACGGCGATGACCGTGGCGCAGTGGTGGTGCGCCGCCTCGGTGCAGATCGAGAGGTCGCGCTCGCCGAATCGCCGTGTGGAATCGGCGACCACGATCGCCACGTGAGCGCGGTCGAGGCTCTGCACGCTGCGCAGATAGGAGTAGTACTCGACGCCGCTCACCTTGGCGGCCTTGCGCATACCGGCCGTGTCGATGAAGCGGAAGTGGCCGCGCGGCGTCTCGACGAGCGTGTCGATGGAGTCGCGCGTCGTGCCCGCGATCTCGCTGACGATGGTTCGCGTCTCGCCGGCGATGGCATTGAAGAGCGACGACTTGCCGGCGTTCGGGCGGCCGACGATGGCGACGGGCGTCTCCTGCGGCAGCGCGATCTCCGGGTCGCCGGGCTCCGGGCGCTCGGCGCCGCTCACCTCCACCAGCCGGTCGAGCAGCTCGCCGGTGCCGAGGCCGTGGACCGACGAGACGAGCAGCGGCTCGCCGAGGCCCAGACTGTATATCTCCGGCGCGGCAGTCGCGGTCGCCGGATCGTCGATCTTGTTGGCGACCAGGACGACCGGCACGCGCGCGCGGCGAAGGACGTCGGCGATGCCGTAGTCGTCCGCGAGCGGGCCGGTGCGACCGTCGAGGACGAACAGTACGGCGTCGGCCGTGGAGATGGCCCGCTCGACCTGCGCGCGGATGTGCCCCGCGAAGGGCGCGTCCTCCGTGGTGTCGTAGCCGCCAGTGTCGACCAGCAGCATCCGCCGCCCGGTCCACTCGACCTCGACTTCCTTGCGGTCGCGGGTAACGCCCGGCGTCTCGTGCACGACAGCCGTTCGCGTCCCGCTGAGGCGGTTCACGAGAGTGGACTTGCCGGCGTTGGGCGAGCCGACGACGACGACGAGAGGGAGTGCGCTCATCGGGACAGTGTAGCAAACCCTTCGCGCAAGGTTTCAGCGAGGAGGAGCCGGCCGCCGCAGGCGGCGCTCAGCTCCTCCTCACCGACGTCGTCGAGCGTGCACCCCAGGGCGGCGGGCGCAAAGACGCGCGGGGCCAGGAGCCACTCGCCCTCGGCGAGCGGCGCCCGGCGCAGCGCGTCGAGCACCTCCGCCCCGCCGAGCAACCCGGTGACGGTGACATGAGGGCCGAACAGGCGGTTCTCGACCACAAAGGGCCTCACGGGCACGCTCACAGCCGGCGTCAGCAGCTCGGCGGCGCGCTCGAGCACCGGCAGCGCCAGCGTCCCGCTCAGCAGCCGCACGCCGGAGACGCCCGGGCCGGCCGCGTGCCGTCGGCCGGCCGCCCGGCGCGGGTCGCGATCGCCGCCGCGTTCAGCTTCGCCGGAGGCGGCCAGCTCGGATGCCTCGGTGATCAGCGACGCCGAGATGCCGACGCCGTTCTCGTACTGCTCCGGCGCGTCGCTCGACGGCGGCTCCTCGCCGGCCAGCAGATACACCTCGTCGGCGGCATGCACGACCTGCCGGCCGCGCCGCCTCAGAAACCCCTGTTGCCAGCCTGAGACCGCGGCGAGAACGGCGCCGGCGTCCGCGGCGGAGACCCGGCGCAGCTCGCCCTCGTCGGCCAGCGACACCGGCACGATGCCGAGGTCGGCGACGGCGTCCAGGTCACCGGCCCGAGCGACCGTCTCCTCGAGCACAGCCCCATCGTTCCAGCCCGGACACAGAACCACCTGCAAGTGGAGCTCGAGGCCGGCCGCCGCGAGCCGCTCGAGCGCGGCTCGAGAGCCGGCCGCCGCCCGCCCCATGAGGCGAACGCGGGCGCCGTCGTCCCAGGCGTGCAGCGAGACGAACAACGGCGAGAGCCGCAGCTCCTCGATGCGCCGCACGTCGGTCTCGTCCAGGTTGGTCAGCGTCATGAAGTTGCCGTGCAGAAACGAGAGCCGGTAGTCGTCATCCTTCACAAACAGGTCGGGCCGCAGGCCGGCCGGCACCTGATCGACGAAACAGAAACGGCAGGCATTGCAGCAGGTGCGCGGTTCGTCCCCCAGGCCGCCCTCGTCCAGCGAGACGCCGTGCCACTCCCCGGTCGCCGGCGCCACGACGAGATCGAGCGGGTGACCGGCGCGAAGCACCGTCATCCAGAGCGTGCCGTCGGCGGCCGCGTCTTCCAGGTCGAGCACATCGAGGGGCACCGCATCGTTGAGCCGAACGATGCAGTCCCCGGCGCGCAGCCCGGCACGAGCGGCTGGGCCACTCGCGTCGGCGACGGTGACTCCCGCCCGCTCCCCGCGCGGCGTCGATTCACTCACCGCAGAGGTCCAGAAGCGCGCGCACGGTCGCCTCGATCTCCTCGTCCGGCGTCGAGGCGCCCGCGGTGACACCGATGCGCCGCGCGCCCGCGAGCCAGTCGGCGCGGAGCTCAGCCGCCGACTCGATGTGGTGCGTCCGCGGCTCGATCGCCAGGCAGAGCTGCGCCAGGCGCGCCGTATTGGCGCTGTTGCGGCCGCCGACGACGACGACGACGTCGACCTCCGCGGCCAGCTCGCAGGCGGCGCTCTGCCGCTTCTCGGTCGCGTCGCACACCGTGTTGTACACGAGCAGCTCGCGGGCGACCGGCGCCAGCGCCGCGACGACCCCCGACAGGTTGGCTCGCGTTTGCGTCGTCTGCACGACCACGCCGACGCGGCGGCCGCGAAGCTGCTCGAGAGGGAGCCCCGCCGCATCCTCGACCACGACGGCGTCCGCCCCGGCGAACCCCTCGAGGCCGGCGACCTCCGGGTGGTCGCGCTCGCCGAGGATCACGACCGCGTAGCCCGACTCCTGCAGGCCGGCCGCCTTGCGCTGCGCCACGGCCACGAAAGGGCACGTGGCGTCGACCACATTGAGACGCCGGGAGTGCGCCTGCTCGAGCACGTCCGGTGAGACGCCGTGAGTGCGCACGATGAGGGTCCCGACGCCTGCGCGGTCCGCCTCGTCGACTTGTTCGACGACATCCACCCCACGAGCCTGCAGGCTGCCCACGACGCTGGGGTTGTGGATGATGGGGCCCAAGGTCGCGACCGGCGCGGGGGCGCCCTCGAGCGCCTCGCCGGTCAGGCGCAAGGCGCGTTCGACGCCGTAGCAGTACCCGGCGTAGCGGGCGACGACGATCTCGGCGTCGCCGGCGCGCGCATGGCGCAGCTCGGCGCGCCGCTCCGGCTCGTCGTCGTAGGGCGCGCCGCCCGTTCTGGCACTGCCTGCCGCGTCCTCAGAGCCGGGCATACAGGTCCGCGACGACGTCGTGCATGCGCCGTGCGGCCTCCTGATAGGCCCTGCTGTTGCGCCCGCCGATGTCGCTGAAGTCGATCGGCGGCCCGACCAGACCGCGCAGGGCCGGCAGCCCCGGCCGCCCGTCGCGGATGATGTCCTGCGTCCCGTCCAGCGCCAGCGGCACGACGGGCGCACCGCTGCGCAGCGCGATCATACCGACGCCGGGCAGAAACTCATGGACGGCATGGTCGAGCTGCCGGTGCCCCTCCGGGAACATGAGGAGCATCTCACCGCCGGCGAGGATCTCGAGCGCCGTCCTCAGCGCTTCCCTGTCCCCGGCGCCGCGGTCGATGGGAAACGCGCCCAAGCTGACGATCAGCTTGCGCAGCGTGGCGTTCTCGAAGAGTTCTTTCTTCGCCATGTAGCGCAGCGGACGGTCGAAGATCATCCCCGCCACCACAGGGTCGAAGAGAGCCTTGTGGTTCATGATGACCATCACCGGCCCTTCGGCCGGCAGGTTGCCGCTGCCGCGCACGCGACAGCGATACAGACCGCCGAAGTACGGGACTGCCAGCCAACGACAGAACGTGTACAGGCCGGTCTCGCCGTGCCCGGCAAGCGGGAGTCCCCACACTCTCACGACTGTCGCCCCTTCCCCTCGACGACCGTCACGACGGCGTCGACGACCTCGTCAAGCGTCATGCCGGACGTATCGATCGCGACCGCGTCCGTGGCGGGCCGCAGCGGAGCCACCTCGCGCGTCGAGTCCCGGAGGTCGCGCTCCACGACCGCCGCGAGCACTCCTTCGTCGTCCACTTCGTCGCCCTTGGCGCGAAGCTCCTCGGCGCGGCGCGCCGCCCGGACCTCCGGGCGCGCCGTGAGGAAGATCTTGACGGCCGCGTCAGGGAACACGTTGGTGCCGATGTCGCGGCCCTCCATCACGATGTCGACGTGCTGCCCCAGCGCGCGCTGCCGCTCGACCAACAGACGGCGCACCGCCGGCAGCACCGAGACGCGCGAAGCGGCTGAGCCCATCTCCAGCGTGCGGATCGCGTCGCTGACATCGCGAGCGCCGGCGAAGAGTCGCCCGTCGCTATCGAACCTCAGAACGGCGTCTTGGGCCACGGCCAACACCGCGTCCTCTTCGTCCAGCGGCACGCCCGCCTCGCTCGCCAGCAACCCCACGGCCCTGTACATCGCCCCGGTATCCAGATACAGGTAGCCCAGGCGCACGGCGACCTGCCGTGCCACCGTGCTCTTGCCCGAGCCGACAGGCCCGTCGATGGCGACGACGGTCATTCGACCTCCGCCCGCGTGCTGACCTCGAAGCCGAGACTGCCGAGCACGTGGGCGGCGCGGGTGCAGACGTCGCTGCCGAGCACGTACACGGTCAAGGTGCCGCCGAGCTCGGCACTCATGTGGTGCATGGCGAGGTCCTCGACGTTGATGCCGGCGTCGCCGAGCGCGACCATGATCTCCTGAAAGACGCCCGGGCGGTCGCTGACCGGGATGATCAGGCGGTACAGGTCGCGGGCCGGCAGACTGCCGGCGGCCAGCAGGCGTTCGCGCTGCTCCGAGGCGCGAGTGATGGTGTCGCCCAGTTTGGCGGCGTCGTTGGCTGCCAGAGCCTCCAGCACCTCCTGCAGGCCGTCCTGGAAGGTCGCGAGCGCCGCCAGCAGGGCAGCCCGGTTTTCGAGAAAGATGTCGGTCCACACGCGGCGGTTGCTGCCGGCGATGCGCGTGAGGTCGCGAAAGCTGGGTCCGGCCGAGAGCAGCGCGTCCCGTGAGCCCGCGTGCAGACCCGCCTGCCTCATGAGGATGTTGGCGAGCACGTGCGGGAGATGGCTCACCACTGCCATCACGCGGTCGTGCTCCTCCGGGTCGACCGCGACCGGGCGGGCGCCGATCTCGCCAAGAAACCCGTACAGGAGCTGGTAGGCGGCGGCGTCGACGTGGGCGCCGGGCGTGACGAAGTACGTCGCGCCCTGGTAGAGCGAGGCGCGCGCGTTGGCGACGCCGGCGGTCTCCGAGCCACACAGTGGATGCCCGCCGATGCAGCGCCGCTGTTCGGCGGGCGCGAGCGCCCGCATCAGCGGCCCCTTCGTGCTCCCGACGTCGCTGATGACCGCGTGCCGGGGCGCCGCGGCGAAGGCGGCCTTGACGTGCTCGACCAGGAGCCGGACCGGAGTGCAGACGAACACGAGGTCGGCGCCTGCGACCGCCTCTTCGAGGCTCCCGCAGGCGGTCGTGACGGCGCCGCGCTCGAGCGCCAGATCGAGGGTCTCGCGCGTCCGGCTATAGGCGCGCACCTCGGCCACGCCCGCGCGCTCGCGCGCGGCGAGCCCGAGCGACCCGCCCATAAGACCGACGCCGATCAGGGCGACGGTGCTGACGCGCACTTCGTTCACGGCGTCAGACGACGGTCTTGCCGGCCCAGCGCGCCAGGTCGAGGACGCGGCCGGCGTACTCGCCGAACACCGCCGTCGGCAGCGACTGGGGGCCATCGCAGAGCGCGTGCTCGGGGTTGGGGTGCGTCTCGACGAGCACGCCGTCGGCGCCGGCGGCGACGCCTGCCAGAGACAGCGGCAGCACCAGGTCGAGGCGGCCGGCCGAGTGACTGGGGTCGACCACGACCGGCAGGTGGCTGGCGATCTTGATGACCGGGACCGCGCTGACATCGAACGTGTTGCGCGTCGCCGTCTCGAAGGTACGGATGCCGCGCTCGCACAGGATCACGTCGCGGTTGCCCTCCTTGAGGATGTACTCGGCCGACATGAGCAGCTCTTCGATGGTCGTCGACGGACCGCGCTTGAGAAGCACCGGCTTGCCGGTCTTGCCCAGCTCGGCGAGCAGCAGAAAGTTCTGGGTGTTGCGCGCGCCGACCTGAAGGACGTCGGCGAACTCACAGACGACGTCGAGGTCGCGCGGGTCCATCACCTCGGTGACGATCGGCAGCCCGGTTTCGTCGCGCGCCGCGGCGAGCATGGCCAGACCCTCTTCGCCGAGTCCCTGGAAGGCGTACGGCGAGGTGCGCGGCTTGAAGGCGCCACCGCGCATCATGTGGCCGCCGGCCGCCTTGACGGCGCGGGCGGCCTCGAGCACCTGCTCCGGCGTCTCCACCGAGCACGGGCCGGCGATGAGCGCGAAGTGGTCGCCGCCGATCTTGACACCGTTCACGTCGATGACCGTGTCTCGCTGCTGGAACTCGCGGCTGACGAGCTTGTACGGCCGCAGGATGGCGACCACGCGGTCGACACCCGGCATCGCCTCGAGAGGCAGTTGCGTCACCTGCTCGCGGTCACCGATGACGCCGATCACAGTGACGCGCTCGCCCGCCGACAGATGGGCGCTCGCTCCGACCTCCTCGACACGCGCTACGACGTGGGCGATCTCTGCTTCGGTCGCCGCCTCGTGCATGATGACCATCATGCTCAGCTCGTCCTCCCCTCATCAGCTTCCTGCGCACCGACCTCCAGGGAGGCCAGCCGCCGCAGAAAGAACTCGATCTCATCGTGTGTACCCACACTGACCCGGACCCACCCGGGGCAGCCGAGTGCGTTGCCGTCTCGGACGATGGCGCCCATCGCGAGCAGGGCCCCGCAGACCTTGTCCTGAGGATGGCACAGGTCGCGCGTATCGACGAGCATGAAGTTCGCCTGGCTCGGCACGGTGGCGCGACCGCGCTCCGCCAGACGCGCCACCATGTGGTCGCGCAGGCGGGCGTTCTCGTCGCGGCGCTGCAGGACCTGGTCTTGGAGTGGCAGTGCCGCGAGCGCCGCGACCTGCGCCAGCCGGTTCACGTTGAAGGGCTGGCGCAGCTTATCGAGCGCGGCGGTGAGCTCGGGCCGGCACACGCCGTAGCCGACGCGCAGACCGCACAGGCCGTAGATCTTGGAGAACGTGCGCAGGACGATCACGTTGGCGTGAGCCGCCTGGATGGCCAGAGCGTCCTGGCTGTCGGCGGCGGTGACGAACTCGTTGTACGCCTCGTCGATGATGATGAGCACGTCGTCCGGCACGTCGTCGACCAGCCTCTCGATGCCGGCGACGGGTACGTAGGTGCCTGTGGGGTTGTTGGGGTTGCATACGACCAGCAGCTTCGTGCGTGGCGTGACCGCCGCTGCCATGGCCTCGAGATCATGGGCGAAGTCGGCCAGAGGGACCTCGACCGCCACGGCCTCGTGGCGCAGACAGATGTCGTTGTAGACGACGAACGACGGAGTCGCGAACACGACCTCGTCGCCCTTCTCGAGCACGGCGTCGCCGAGCAGCATGAGCAGCTCGCACGACCCCGCACCGACGACGAGATCGGCGGGCGTGCGACCGTAGTGGTCGGCCAGCGCTGCGCGCAGGTCGGTGCAGGCGCCGTCGGGATACCGGTTCAGGTCGTCGAGGGCCTCGACGATCGCCTGCTTCACCTCGGGAAACGGCGGCAGCGGATACTCGTTCGAGGCCAGCTTCACGACATCGGTGAGGCCGAAGCGACGCATGACGATCTCGAGCGGCAGACCCGGCTCGTAGGCGATCATCTTCTCCAGTGCGGGGATCAGGCGGACGACCATCGCGTCACTCCGGGAGGTCGAGGCGCAGCTGGCGTGCGCCATGCAGGTACACATGGTGGATGGGCTGAGCGAACGGCAGATAGACATGCATGAGTACGCGGATGCAACGCTCGACCGCTCCCTCGACCGGGATCTCCTGGCAGCAGAGCAGCGGGGTCTGGGAGAGTCCGATGCTCCGCGCCGCGACGGCGGGGAACTCGGCGCGCAGGTCGGGGGTCGCCGTGAGCACCACACTGACGATGTCCGCCACGGCCACGTCATTGCGCGCGATCACTTCGCTGAGCAACTCCGCCGAGCGAACGCCGATGGCCTCGCCGGTGTCGGCGTCGACGGTCGTCGCGCCACGAATCGCCCGCAGGCGTTCGGGAGAGTCCATCATGTTATCGGTGAACGCATACTGAGTGCGGGGTCATACACCCGGTTCAGCCTCGCCGGCTGGCACTTCGACCGGATCCTCCATGGGCTGAGCCTCGACTGCCGGAGCATCGGCCGCGAGCATGACCGGCGGGCCCTCGACTTCCTCGGAGACCTCGCCGGCGACCTCCTCGCCGGCGCGACGGAGCGCCTCGACCTCCTCGGCGGCGAGCTCGCGATAGCCTCCGGGCTCGAGACCCTTGTCGGTCAGCGGGCCGTAGCGACGCCGGCTCAGCTCTTCGACCGGCAGACCCACGGCCGTGAACATACGACGCACCTGGCGCTTGCGGCCCTCGTGGATGGTCAACTCGACGAGGGCCGTCTTCTGGCTCTGCTTCTTCAGCCTGACGTCCGCCGGGGCCGTGAGGCCGTCTTCGAGATCGACACCCTGACGCAGAGTCCCTAGCGCACGCCGGCTTACCTTGCCGCGCACACGCGCCACGTAGGTCTTGGGCACACCGTAGCGAGGGTGCATGAGGCGGTTCGCGAGCACTCCGTCGTTGGTGAGGATGATCAGTCCCGTCGTGTCGACGTCCAGGCGGCCGACCGGAAACAGGGCGCGGCCCCCCGGCACGATATCGACGATGACCCGCTCGGCGTGAGGATCCCTGCGAGTGCTTGCGACCCCGCGCGGCTTGTTGACGAGCAGGTACCGCAGCTCCTGCGTGGCCACGGGCTCGCCGCGCACCGTCACCACGTCTTCGGCGGCCACTTTCTGGCGGGGGAAGGTGACCACCTCGTCGTTCACGGTCACCACGCCCTCGCGGATGAGCTCGTCGCACGAGCGACGCGAGCCGACGCCCGAGCGGGCGAGGAACACGACCAGGTTCATAGGCTGTACAGGGCTCATAGCCCTCTCCTCTCAGCGTTGGCGTGGAGGCGCGAGCGGATCGCGTCGACCTCCTCGGCGCGCAGGGCGAACTCCTCGAGCGGCGGCAACTCAGAGCGGTTCACCAGGCCGAAGAGCCGCAAGAACCGCTCGCCGGTGCCGTAGAGGATCGGCGCCCCCGGCGTATCGGTACGGCCCTGCTGTTCCACCAGGCCGCGCTCTTCGAGAGACCCGAGCGCCCACTCTGACGATACGCCGCGGACCTCCGCGATCTCGGCCCGGGTGACCGGCTCGAGATAGGCGACGACCGCGAGCGTCTCGAGCAGGGCCGGGCTCAACGCGTCCGGCTTCTCCGCCCCGGTGAGCCGGCGCACGTCTTCGGCGCACTCGTCGGCGACCGAGAAGGTGAGACCACCGGCCACCTCGCGCACCTCCAGGCCGTGGCGATCCGCCCCGAACTCCGCGCGTAGTTCGGCCAGCGACTCGGTCACTTCGTCCGGGGTGCAGCCGCAGGCAGCGGCTAGCCGTGTCGTATCCACAGGCCGAGAAGAGATGAACAGGAGCGCCTCGAGGCGCCGGGCGAGTGATCGCATGCTGGGCTTGGGTAGAGTGCCGGGTCGCCGTCGATGCTACCGCACAGCGCGGCCCGGCGTCACCCGAAGACGGGGGCGACGGTCCGGCTGACGACGATGTCGCCGAAGTGCCGCGTCTGTCGCAGACGCGCCTCGCCGCTCGAATGAAGCTCGAGCAATGCGAAGAAGGTCACGGCCCGTTCGAGCCGGTCCCGAGGGGCCACGTCCGCGAAGGTGAACTCGCCCTCGTCGACGAGGATCAGCCGCAGACGCCTGAGCTCCTTCACCAGAGAGACGGCAAGGTCGGCGAGGTGACTGGTGTCGGGGCGCGGCGGCTCGCGCAGCAGCGGCGCAAGCGCGTCGGCAAGCGCCCGCGCCGGCAGCGCCCCTTCGGGGGCCGGCCGGCGCAGCAGCTCCGGGGGCACGGCGGCGTTTCGATACAGCCGCCCGCTGTGAACGCTCCAGCGCGTGCGCAATCCCGCCGCGGCGTTGCGGAACTGGCTGTAGCGCACCAGACGCTCGAGCAATTGCCTCGCGGCCTCATCGGGATCGAGGTCCTCGAGCTGCTCCTCGACCTCCTCCTCCAGGAGCAGGCGAGACTTCATCTCGAGCAGAGCCGCCACCAGCACAACGAACTGCGAGGTGGCGTCGAGATCGAACTCGCCGCTCTCGGCCAGGCGCACGACGTACTCCGCGATGATGCGCGAGACGCGCACCTCCCAGATATCGATCTCGTCGCGGAGGATCAGCGTGACGAGCAGGTCGAACGGTCCGTCGAAGACGTCGAGATCGAGGTCCAGGTCGACCGGAGGTGCGGCAACGGCGCTCACGTCAGCGCGCATCGCCGTCACCTCGCTGCATCCCCTACAGTCATTAGTCCTCGGGCTGGTGGACAAACGCCGGGATGTCGAAGTCACTGCTCTCAAAGCGCGGCGCAGGCCCGAACGGCGTACCGCGGTCCTCCGCGGGCTCGCGCGGCGGCGCCGGGCTGAGGCGTCCCGCCGGGCCGCCGACCGGCGGCGCCGCCCGTCCGGCCACGTCGCCGAAGCCGGTGGCCACGACGGTGATCGAGATCTTGCCCGCGAGCTTCTCGTCGACCACGGCGCCGAAGATGATGTTGGCGTCGTCGTCGGCGGCCTCGCTGATCACGCCGGCGGCCTCGTTGACCTCGTACAGCGTGAGATCTTCGCCGCCGGTGATGTTGAGCAGCAGGCCGCGGGCGCCATTGATGCTGGTCTCGAGCAGCGGCGAGTGGATGGCCATGTCGGCTGCCGTCTGGGCGCGGTTCTCGCCGCCGGCGATGCCGAATCCGAGCAAGGCGGTCCCCGCGTCGTGGACGATGGTACGCACGTCGGCGAAGTCGAGGTTGATCAGCCCGGGGACGGTGATGAGGTCGGTGATGCCTTGCACGCCCTGGCGCAGGATGTCGTCGGCGTGCTGAAAGGCCTCGACGACGCTGGTGTTGCGCTCCACGACCTCGAGCAGCCGATCGTTGGGGATGGCGATCACCGTGTCGGCCACGTCGCGCAACGTGTCGATGCCCTCCAACGCCTGACGCTGTCTGCGAAGACCCTCGAAGCCGAACGGCTTCGTGACGATGGCGATGGTGACCGCGCCGAGCTCGCGCGCGACCTCCGCTACCACCGGCGCGCCGCCGGTACCGGTACCGCCACCCTCACCGGCGGTGACGAAGACCAGGTCAGCGCCGCGTAGCGCCGCCTTGAGCTGGTCGCGACTCACGTCCATCGCCTCGCGGCCCACCTTGGGGTCAGCTCCGCCGCCGAGCCCGTGCGTGATCTCCTGGCCGATATGGATCTTGACGTCGGCGTCGCACACGTCGAGCTGCTGGACGTCGGTGTTGACGGCGATGAACTCGACGCCCTTGACGCCGGAGTCGACCATACGGTTCACCGCGTTGGTGCCGGCCCCGCCGATGCCGACCACCTTGATGGTCGTCACGTACGGCCGGCCCTTCACTGGAGCGTCCGCGCCCGAGGCCTCGGGGATCGCCCCGCCGCTGTCGGTGCGCCGGAAGAGCTCGCTCAGCCCATCCTTCATGCTAGGACGATCTGCCATTCAGCACCTCCCGCGCGAGGGCGCGGTACGATTCTGCCCCTCTTCCCTTGGGATCGTACTTCAGCACCGAGGCTCCCGTCACGGGCGCCTCCGCGAACTTTATCGTCTTGCGCACGACCGTCTCGAACACGAGATCGCCGAAGTTCTCGCGCAGCACCTCGATGGACTCTTTGCCATGCGTGGTCCGGGCGTCGAACAGCGTCGGGAGGATGCCCTTGATGTGCACCTCCGGGTTCAGGTTCTCGCGGATCATCTCGAGCGTGCGCTCCAGCTGCAGCAGCCCGCGCAGCGACAGGTATTCGCACTGCACAGGGACGATCACGCTCTCCGAGGCGGTGAGGGCGTTGATGGTCAGCAGGCCCAGGCTCGGCGGCGTGTCGATGAGGATGTAGTCGTAGCGCTCGCGCACGGGGTCGAGGGCGCGCTGCAGTGCCCTCTCGCGCCCGATCATCGTGGCCAAGGCCATCTCGGCGCCGGCGAGGTCGATGGTCGACGCGGCGACGTCGAACTCGCGCTCGTAGATCACATCCTCGATGGGCGTGCGGTGCACGAGCACGTCGTACATGCTCTTCTCGAGGCCCTCGGTGTCGACGCCCTGGCTCATCGTCAGGTTGCCCTGGGGATCCATGTCGACGGCGAGCACGCGCAGGTCGTGCTCGCGTAGAGCCGCGCCGAGGTTCACCGTCGAGGTGGTCTTGGCCACCCCACCCTTCTGGTTGGCGAACGCGATGACATGCGCCATATATGCGTTACCCCTGTGTCGACTCCACGTCAGAACGCAGTTCGGGCCGCAGGCAAGAATCCCTGCATGCAACGAGCCCCGCAGACACCGCAGGGCCCGTCGTCAAAAGCTGTGTCGTCGTCCCGGTCACGACCGCGGACTTCAGGCCTTGGGGGCCTCCGGCGCAACGGGTGGCTCAAATGCCTCGTCGGCGGCGACGTCGGCCTCATCGGCGATCTCTTCGTCCTCGACGAGATCATCCTCAGCCGCGTCCTCCTCGATCACGTCGTCCTCGCCGGCCTCGATGTACTCATCCTCTTCTTCGTCGTCCATCTCGTCGACGCTGGTGATGGAGGAGATGGCGCGCTTGAGATACCGGACCTTGGTGCGCTTGGCGATCTCGAGCTCGACCCAGTCGTCGCCGATCGCGCTGATGGTGCCGAACATGCCGCCGATCGTCACGACCTCGTCACCCTTCTTGAGCATGCTGACCATCTCGGCATGCGCCTGCTTCTGGCGGCGCTGCGGCCGGATCGCGAGGAAGTAGAAGATCCCGAAGAAGACGAGGATCCAGATGATGATGGTGAAGGACACGGACTCAACCTCCCGCGGAGCCGCGCCCCGCAACGTCGTTGGCGAATTCTGCAAAACACCCGGCGCGGATGGCGTCACGGGCATCGCGGGACAATCTTAGCAGAATGCGCAGGTTGTGTAGACTCAGGAGTTGCGACCCGAGGATCTCCTTCTGTACGACGAGGTGCCGCAGGTACGAACGCGTGAATGTCCGGCAGGCGTAGCAGTCGCAGCTGTCGTCGAGCGGCGCCAGGTCGGCGGCAAAGCGCGCGTTGCGCAAGTTGAGGCGTCCGCCACCGCGCAGGAGCGCCGTGCCGGTGCGCGCCATCCGCGTCGGGAACACGCAGTCGAAGATGTCGACCCCGCGCGCGATCACGTCGAGCATGCCCACGGGATCGCCGATGCCCATGAAGTAGCGCAGGCGATCCCGCGGCAGGAGCTCGTCCATCAGTTCGACGGTGGCGAGCATCTCGTCGCCACGCTCACCGACGCTGAGGCCGCCGATGGCGTAGGCGTCGAAGCCGACGCCGGTGATCTCGGCGGCAGAGCGACGGCGCAGCGCTTCGTCGGCGCCGCCCTGGACGATGCCGATCAGCAGCTGGTCGCGGCGACCGTGCGCCACCTTGCAGGCCGCCGCCCAGCGCGTGGTGCGCTCCACAGCGGCATCGAGCTCCGCGCGCGGCAGCGTATCCGGGGCGCACTGGTCGAATGCCATGATGATGTCGGCGCCGAGCTGCTCTTGGACGTGCATCGCGAGCTCGGGGGTGAACACGTGGCGCGAGCCGTCGTAGACCGAGCTGAACTCCACCCCGTCATCACGCATCAGGCGCGTGCCCTCAAGGCTGAACACCTGAAAGCCCCCGGAGTCCGTCAAGATAGGCCCGTCCCACTGCATGAAGCCGTGCAGGCCGCCGTGCGCGGCGACGATCTCGGTGCCGGGGCGAAAGTACAGGTGGTAGGTGTTGGCGAGCACCACCTGTGCGCCGAGCTCACGCAGCTCACGAGGCTCGACCGCCTTGACCGTCGCCTTGGTGCCTACGGGCATGAAGCACGGCGTCTCGACGACGCCGTGCGGTGTCGTGAGACGGCCGGCGCGAGCCGCTCCGTCTCGCGCCTCGACGGCGAAGGAGAAGCCCTCGGCCATCATCGGCGCACCTGCGGCCGGGGCGCCGGCAGCCCCACCGCCGCGCACGCCGCCAGATCCGCCGTCGCGGGTGCCGCCCGACCCGGCTCCGCGATCGTCGCCCTGGCGGTTCACGTCTTCTCCCTCACAGCGCAAGCATCGCGTCGCCGAAGCTGTAGAAGCGGTACCGCTGGGCGACGGCGTGCCGGTACGCGCGCCGCGTCTCCTCGACGCCGCAGAACGCCATCACCAAAGCCAGCAAGCTGGTGCGCGGCAGGTGGAAGTTGGTGACCAGCGCATCGACGGCGCGGAACGCAAAGCCCGGGGTGATGAACAGGGTCGTGTCGCCGCGCAGGATCGGCGACGCACACGCGGCTGACGCTTCTTCCCAGCGCCCCGCGCCGGCGCCCGCCGTTGCCCGCGCCAGATGCTCGAGCGTGCGCAGCGATGTGGTGCCCACGGCGACGATGCGGCGGCTCTGGGCGCGCGCCGCCTGCAGGCGCGCCCACACGGCCGCCTCGACCTCGTAGGACTCGCGGTGCAGACGATTCGCGGCCAGCGACTCCTCCTCCAACGGCTTGAAGGTGCCGAGGCCGACGTGCAACGTGACCGTCTCGACGGTCACGCCGGCCACAGCCAGCGCCGCGTCGAGCCGGGGCGTGAAGTGCAGCCCGGCGGTCGGCGCGGCAGCCGAACCCGTGGCGCGAGCATAGGTCGTCTGATAGCGCTCAGGGTCAGTGAGGGTCTCGTGGATGTACGGTGGGAGGGGCGTGACGCCGGCCTGGCCCAGAAGGTCGAACACCGAGCGTTCGCCGCGGCTCATGACCCGCCAGCGGCCGTCGCCGAACGGTAGCTCGCAGACCAGCGGCCATGCCTCGCCGAGGCTCTCGCTCGTGAGTGTCTCGCCGCGGCGCGGGCGGCCGCGGAGCAGCACCTCCCAGGCCTCGCCCGGGCCGGTCTCGGCCGACCGGGCGCCGGCCGCTCCTGCCGCCGGTCGCAGGAACAAGGCCTCGATGCGCCCGCCCGTGGCGCGGCGAAAGAAGGCTCGCGCCGGAAACACGCGCGTGTCGTTGCGCACCAGTACGTCACCGGCGCGCAGAAGGCCCGGGAGGTCCGAGAACACGTGGTCCTCGATCTCCGCGACCGGGCGCCGGCAGACGAGGAGTCGCGACGCGTCCCGCGGCTCGACGGGGCGCTGCGCGACGAGCTCCGCAGGCAACTCGTAGTCAAGATCCTCGAGCCGCAGGGCGCCGCGGCCCTTGCCAGACGTCGCGTCGCGACTCGTCATCCGGCCCTCCTGCGCAGCGCGCGCTCCTGCCACGTCTCCCACTTGCTCGCCGCGCAGCCGCAGTACGGCTGCCGGTAGAGGTCGAGCCGCCGGCTCTCGGCGTAGCTCTGCCGGAACGAGTCGCGCAGGTCGAGATAGACGAACGTCACACCGTGCTCGTCGGCGGCCGCTTGACCAGCCGCCGCGATGAGGTCGTGCCGCTGGTACGGACTGACGCTCAGGGTCGTGCTGAAGCGTGGAACGCCCAGGAGGGCGGCCGCGGCAGCCGCGGCCCGCAAGCGCAGGCTGAGGCAGGAGGCGCAGCGCTCGCTCGGCGTCATCGTCCCAAGCGCAGCGGTCCACTCCTGCCACGCGGCCGCCTCATCAGGAGCATCCTCGCTCACCAGTTCGACGCCGGTCGCACGGCTGAAGCGACGCATACTCTCCGTGCGGCGCTCCAGCTCGACTGACGGCTGGATGTTGGGGTTGTGAAACCACGCGACGGGCTCGACGCCACGCTCGCGCCAAGCGGGCACAGCGACGCTCGAACACGGGCCGCAGCAGGCGTGCAGAAGCAGATCGGTCATCGCACGAGTATAGCGTGGCCGTGCGGGTGGCCGGCCCACCGCGAGGATCACCGGTCGGCCGCGAGGCGAGAGCCCGCCGGGACGTGCCGCCCAGACGCGGACTCAGCCTTCGTCGAAGAGCGTGCCGGACTGCGCCGGCGGCGTGAGGCCGCAGTGCTCGAAGCCGGTACGCGTGAGCACGCGGCCGCGCGGCGTGCGCTTCAGAAAGCCCTGCATGATCAGGTAAGGCTCATAGACGTCCATGACCGTATCGGCCTCTTCGCCCAGCGCCACGGCGAGCGTGTCGAGCCCCACCGGGCCGCCGTCGAACTTCTGGGCGATCGCGCAGAGGATGTCGCGGTCGAGCTTGTCGAGGCCCTCGCTGTCGACCTGGAAGAGATCGAGGGCCGCGAGGCAGATAGGGCAGTCAACGACGCCTTCGTGGCGCACCTCGGCGAAGTCGCGCACGCGGCGCAGGAGCCGGTTGGCGACGCGCGGCGTGCCGCGCGAGCGCCCGGCGATCTCGAGCGTGGAGTCGTCGTCGATGGTCACCTTGAGAATGCCGGCCGAGCGCCGGACGATGGCGGCGAGCTCCTCGATCTCGTAGTACTCGAGCCGCTGCCAGACGCCGAACCGGTCGCGCAGCGGCGTCGTGAGCAAGCCGGTGCGCGTGGTGGCGCCGATCAGGGTGAAGGGCTGCACCTGCATGCGGATGCTGCGCGCCGCCGGCCCCTCGCCGATCATGATGTCGATCTCGTAGTCTTCCATCGCCGGGTACAGAACCTCCTCGACGGCAGCGTTGAGGCGGTGGATCTCGTCGACGAAGAGGACGTCGCCCTCCTGAAGATTGGTGAGCAGACCCGCGACGTCGACCTTGCGCTCGAGCGCCGGCCCCGACGTCGTGTGCATGCCCACGCCGAGCTCGGCGGCGATGATGCCCGCCAGCGTCGTCTTGCCGAGCCCAGGCGGGCCGGCTATGAGTACGTGGTCGAGCGTGTCCCCGCGGCGTCGCGCCGCCTCGACGAAGATCTCGAGCTGCTCCTTGGCCGCGCCCTGACCGACGAAGTCGCTGAATCGGCGAGGCCGCAGACCCAGCTCGAGGTCGCGGTCGTCGGCGCCCTCGCTGGGGTCGCCGATGCGGTCCACGGGCGGGGTCATCCGCTGCTCCTGTCGCGCGTCAGGGCGAACTTGACCAGATCCTCCAGCGACGCGCCCTCGGGAGCGCCGCGCAGCGCCTCCTCGGCCTCACGCAGGCTCAGGCCGAAGTTCTGCAGCGCGGAACGCGCCGTGATGAACGCGTCGGCCGCGGTGGGCCCGTCGGCTTCGCCGGCGCCTACCGGCGGCAGTTTCCCGACCTTGTCGCCCAACTCCACCACCAGCCGCTGGGCGAGTTTCTTGCCGATGCCGGGGATGCTCTCGAACTTCTTGACGTCGTCGCGCGCTACCGCCACCTCGAGCTCCTCGACCGGATAGCCCGAGAGCACGGCCAGCGCGACCTTGGGGCCGACACCGCTGACGGCGATGAGCCAAAGGAAGAAGGTGCGCTCGCGCAGGCTGCGGAATCCGAACAGTTGGAGCGCGTCCTCCCGCACGTGCAGGTACGTCTGCAGACTCACCTCGTCACCGATCTTGCCGTTCAGGCCGCCGAGCGTGCGTCCCGACGCGAGCACCTCGAGTCCGAGGCCGCTGACCTCGACGACAGCATGGTCGGCGTCGACCAGCCGCAGCGTGCCACGGACGGCGGCGATCACCGCCGGCCTCCCTGAGGCCGGCGAAGCGCCGCCTGCAATGCCTCGCCGTTGTGATGCGTGTGCGTGATCGCCACGGCCAGCGCGTCGGCGGCGTGATCCGGCTGCGGGATGCGTGGCAGGCTCAGGATGACCTTCGTCATCTCCTGCACCTGGATCTTGCTGGCCCGCCCGTAGCCGGTGACCGCCCGCTTGATCTGCAGCGGAGAGTACTCGCGCGGTGTGGTCTTGAGGTCGGATGCGGCAAGGTAGAGGACGCCCTTCGCCTGCCCGACGGCCAGGGCGGTCTTCACGTTCACGTTCACGAAGAGCTCTTCGAGCACGACGATGTCGGGCGCGAAGCGCGTGATGAGGCCGCGCGCCTGGTCATAGATCTGGCGCAAACGCACGTGCGTGTCGTCCTTGGCGGACGTGACGATGCAGCCGTGGCCCAGAGAGCGCAGCTTGTTGCCGTTCTGCTCGATCACTCCCCAGCCGGTGCTCGCAGTGCCCGGGTCGAAGCCGAGGACGATCATCGCGCGTTCCCTGCTCTCACGTATGTGCGGCCGTGCCCCCCGACCCCTGCCAACGGTCAGCCCGCCAGCGCCTCGAGGACGTCCTCGGGGATGTCGAAGTTGGCGAACACCTCTTGCACGTCGTCGCTGTCTTCGAGTGCGTCGACGATCTTCATGGTCTTGCGGGCATCGTTCTCCTCGAGCTTGACCGTGTTCTTGGGGATCATGGTGAGCTCGGCCTGGTCGAACTCGATGCCGGCGGCCACGAGCGCGTCACGCACGACCGCGAACTCGGCCGGCTCGGTAAGCACCTGAAACTCTTCGCCGTCTTGCACCACGTCGTCGGCGCCCGCGTCGATGGCCGCGGCCATGACGTCGTCCTCGCCGTACTTCGTACCGTCGACGACGATAAAGCCCTTACGCTCGAACACCCACGCCACGGCGCCGGGCTGAGCCAGTTGCCCGCTGTGCTTGCTGAAGATGTTGCGGATGTCGGCCGCCGATCGGTTCTTGTTGTCGGTGAGCACGTCGACGATGATCGCCACGCCGGCGGGGCCGTAGCCCTCGTACATGATGCGCTCGTAGGCGGCGCCGTCCGTACCGCCCCCTCCCCGCTGGATGGCGCGCTCGATGTTGTCCTTGGGCATCGACTCGGCCTTGGCCTTCTCGACGGCGTTGGCCAGAGAGATGTTCATGTTGACGTCGGTGCCGCCCTCACGCGCGGCTACCGTGATGGCGCGGGAGAGCTTGGAGAACAGCTTGCCTCTCTTCGCGTCGGTCTTGCCCTTCTTGTGCTTGATGGTGGCCCACTTGGAGTGCCCGGACACGAGGACACCACCTCCCTTCTCAGCGGTTACCGGCCCCCGCGCTCGCGCGGCCCGGCCTCCCGGCGGCGTGCGGCTCGGCCGTGCGCCCCGGCGCGGCCGCCTCGCTCACCGAGCGGTGGATCATACGGATGAACGACTCGTGCAGACGCGTATCGTCGGTGAGCTCAGGGTGGAACGCCGCCACCAGGACGCGTCCCTCGCGGGCGGCGACGATGTGCCCCTTGCAGGTCGCCAGTACCTCGACCCCCGGACCCGCGCTCTCTACCCATGGCGCGCGGATGAACACGGCACGGACGGGCGCATCTCCAAGACCCTCGATCGTGAGGTCGGCCTCGAAGCTTCGCACCTGCCGCCCGAAGGCGTTGCGGCGAGCGACGATGTCCATGAGCCCGAGCGTCGGCGGCGTTCCCTCGACGGTGCCGGCGGCGACAGTGATAAGGCCCGCGCAGGTACCGAAGACGACACCGCCCGCGGCGGCGAACTGGCGGATCGGCCGTGCCAGACCATAAGCATCCGTGAGCTTGCTGATCGTCGTGCTCTCGCCGCCGGGGATCACGAGGCCATCGAGGCCGTCCAGATCGGCGACCCCGCGGATCTCACGCGTGCGCGCCCCGAGGCGCTCGAGCATGATGCGATGCTCGCGAAAGTCGCCTTGCAGCGCGAGCACACCCACGACGAGGCCGGCGCCCGGACCGTGCAGGTCCAGCGCCGGCTCCGGCGACAGGATCCAGTCGAGACGCTGTTTGGCGCTCGGGGAGCTCACGGCGCCGCCGCGCTCACCAGCCGCGATGCTGGATCTTGGCTTCTTCGGGCATACGCGCCGCGTCGATGCCCGGCATCGCCTCGCCAAGACCAACACTGACTTCGGCGAGGACGCCAGCGTCGCGGTAATTGGTCACAGCCTTGACGATAGCGTTGGCGCGGCCCTGCGGGTCTTCGCTCTTGAAGATGCCCGAGCCGACGAAGACGCCCTCGGCGCCGAGCTGCATCATCAGCGCAGCGTCGGCCGGAGTGGCGATGCCGCCGGCGCTGAAGTTGACCACCGGCAGCTTGCCGTTCGCGGCCACCCACTTGACCAGCTCGATGGGGGCCGGCAGGTTCTTGGCGACCACGTAGAGCTCGTCCTCGTCGAGCGTCTCCAGGCGCCGGATCTCCCCCATGATGGTACGCATGTGGCGCACGGCCTCGACGACGTCACCGGTACCGGCCTCGCCCTTGGTGCGGATCATGGCGGCGCCCTCGCTGATGCGGCGCAGCGCCTCACCCAGGTTGACGGCACCACAGACGAAGGGCACATCGAACTTCCACTTGTTGATGTGATTGGCTTCGTCGGCAGGCGTGAGCACTTCGCTCTCGTCGACGTAGTCGACCTCGAGCGACTGCAGGATCTGCGCCTCGACGAAGTGGCCGATGCGCGCCTTGGCCATCACCGGGACCGAGACGCAGGCCTGGATCTCCTTGATCTTTGTGGGGTCGGCCATGCGGGCCACGCCGCCCTGGGCGCGGATGTCCGAGGGCACCCGTTCGAGCGCCATCACGGCGCAGGCGCCGGCGTCTTCGGCGATCTTCGCCTGCTCGGCGTTGGTCACGTCCATGATGACGCCACCCTTGAGCATGTCGGCGAGACCACTCTTCACGCGCATCGTGCCGCTGTCTGTCAAGAGAACCTCCGTTGCGTTGCCGCGCCAATCGTACCGCAGCGCTCAGCTGCCCCGCTACCGGAACAGACAGCGCACATTGTCCACCTTTGCGGGGAAAACAGTGCGTTCGGGCGTCAACCCTTGTGCGCTTCTTCCTTGTCCTTCTTGGCTTGGTCGACGATCTTCTGCGTGAGGTGGACGGGGACTTCTTCGTAGCGCAGGAACTCCATGTGGTAGTCGCCGCGCCCTCCCGTCATGGATGTGAGGTCCGGCGCGTAGCTCAACATCTCGGCAAGCGGCACCTCGGCGCCGACGACGTTGTTGTGGCCACGCGGGGTGGTGCCGAGCACGCGGCCGCGCCGCGAGTTGAGGTCGCCGATGATGTCGCCGACGTTCTCGTCGGGCACGGTGATCTCGACGTTCATGATCGGCTCGAGCAGCACCGGTTGCGCCTTCTCGCAGGCCGCCTTGAAGCCGATGGACCCGGCGATCTGAAAGGCCATGTCGCTCGAGTCGACGGGGTGGTACTTGCCGTCGTACAGCTTCACGTGGACGTCGACCACCGGGTAGCCGGCGAGAAAGCCCTCGGCCATGGCCGCGTGCACGCCCTTCTCTACCGCGGGGATGAAGTTGCGCGGGATGGCGCCACCGACGATCTTGTTGACGAACTCGAAGCCGCCGCCGCGCGGCTGCGGCATGACCTCGATCCAGGTGTCGGCGAACTGGCCGCGGCCGCCGGTCTGCTTCTTGTGCTTGCCTTCGGCTTTGGCCGAACCCTTGATGGTCTCGCGGTAAGGCACCCGCGGCGGCTTGAGCTCGACCTCGACGCCGAAGCGGCGCTTGAGGCGCTCCACGGTGACCTCGACGTGCACCTGACTCATGCCGCCGACGATCATCTCGCCGGTCTGGTCGTCGTGGTGCACCTCGAGCATCGGGTCTTCTTCCGAGAGACGTCGCATCGCCGTGATGACCTTGTCCTCTTCGCCCTTGCTCTTGGCGCTGATCGCGAAGCTCATGAGCGGCGCCGGGAAGGCGATGGCGGGGAAGCTCACGGCGTCGGCGTCGGCGCACAGCGTGTCGCCGGTGACGACCTCCTTGAGCTTGGCGATCGCGCCGATGTCGCCGGCGCCGACCGCTCCCGTCTGCTTGTTGTCTTTGCCCATGGTATTGAGCAGCTGGCCGATGCGCTCCTTGTGGGCGCCGCGCGAGTCGAACATCTGCGTGTCGCTGCTGACCGTGCCCTGGAACACGCGGAAGACGTTGACGTGGCCGCTGAACGGGTCGGCCAGTGTCTTGAACACGAAGGCGACCGCCGGCTCGGAGGGGTCGCACACGAGCTGGACCTCGGACTCGCCGCGTAGAGCGGCCGGCGGCGTCACGTCGGCCGGCGACGGTGCCAGTGCGAGGACGTCGAAGAGACGATCGACGCCGATGTTGGCGGTCGCGGAGACACAGGCCACCGGGAACAACTGGGCGGCGGCGACGGCGGCGGCGAACGCCGCATTCAATTCCGCCGCCGTGATCTCCTCTTCCATCAGGTACTTCTCGGCGAGGTCGTCGTCGGTGCTCGCCACGGCGTCGATGAGCTTGTCGCGGGCGGCCGCGGCGGCGGCGACCAGCTCGACCGGGATATCGGCCTCGCTGCACGCGCCGCCCTGGTAGGTGCAGGCCTTCATGGCCAGCAGGTCGACGATGCCGGAGAACTCGTGCTCCTTGCCGATGGGAAGCTGGACGGCGACGACTTGGGCCCCGAACGCCGCTTGCAGCGCGCCGAGTGCGTGATCGAAGTCGGCGCGCTCGCGGTCGAGCATGTTGCAGACGATCACCCGGCCGAGGCCGCGCGCGTCCGCACGGTCCCACATGCGCTCGGTCTGCACCTGGACGCCGAGCACGGTGTTGACGACGACCAGCGCCGTCTCGACCACCTGCACCGCCGCGATCGCGTCGGCGGCGAAGCTCGGGTCGCCGGGCGTGTCGATGAGGTTGAACGAGAGGCCGCCACGGTCGACGTGCGCCAGGCCCGCCGACAGGCTCATCTGGCGCTTCTTCTCGTCGTCGTCCCAGTCGGAGACCGTGGTGCCATCGGAGACGGAGCCTAGACGGGTGATCGCCCCGGCGCCGAACAGAAGCGCCTCGAACAGCGACGTCTTGCCGGTACCGCGGTGGCCGACGAGAGCGATGTTCCTGATCTTGCCTGGGTCGTTCATCCGGGGTCTCCTCGTGTGTCTTTCGCCGGCCAAACGCGCGCGGGCGCTCGAGCGACCGGTGGTGTCCTGTCGGAAGGATGGAGTCTAGCACAGGGCCCGGCGATCCACGCGCCTCAGGCGGGCTCGGCAAAGGCGGGCTCGGCGGCAGCGGCAGGCTCGTCCGCGGCGGGCACGCTGGGGTGAAACGACTGCGCCGGCGACTCGCGTTCGAGGTGGCTGCGAGCGAGGGCACCGCCGGCCAGGGCGAGCGCCGTGAAGCCGTACTTCTCGCGCACCCGGTCGACGGCCTCGCCGAGCGCCACCTCGCGCCAGCCGTCGTCGAGGGTGAGCTGAAAGGCGTTGTGGTTGAAGCCGCTGACGCTCACTCCGACGAGGCGCACCCAGCGGGCGCCGACATCGAGCTCGTCGAGCAGCGCCGCGGCCGTCTCGTAGAGAGGCCGCGCGGCGCTGACCGGCCGCGCCAGCGTGCGCCGCCGGCTCACGGTGTGGAACGTGTTGAACCGCACTTTGAGCGCCACGGTACGCGCCGCCAGCCCTTTGCGGCGCAGTTCGGCGACGGCGTGATCGGTGAGCGAGAGCAGCGTGGCCCGCAGCAGTTCGAGGTCGTTGACGTCATCGCCGAAGGTGACCTCGCGGCCGACCGACTTCGGCAGCGGCTGCTCGCTGCGCACCGGCGAGAAACTGCTCCCCAGGGCGAGCTGGCGCAGGCCGTGGGCGCCGCGGCCGAAGGCTGCGGCGAGCAGCGGCAAGGGGACGTCCTGCAGCATCCCGACCGTGGTCAAACCAAGGGCGGCGAGCCGCTCCTGCGTGACCGGCCCGATGCCGCAGACATCGCCCACCGGCAGGTCGCGCAGACGACCGTGGACGTCGGCGGTGGTGAGCTCGCCGACGCCGGCCGGTTTGTGGAGGCCGGTGGCCAGCTTGGCCAGCAGCTTCGTGGGCCCGATGCCGATGGAGCAGGTGACGGCATGGGCGTCGTACACCTGCTCCTGGATGCGGTGGGCGATGGTCCGCGGCGGGCCGAACAGCCGGCGGCTGCCGGTGACGTCGAGGTAGGCCTCATCGATGGACGCCACCTCGACGAGGTCGGTGTACCGCCCGAGCAGCTCGACCAGAGAGCGATGCACGGCCAGATAGGCCTGCATGTCGACCGGCAGAAAGACCCCGTGCGGGCAGAGCCGCTCGGCCTGCGTGATAGGCAGCGCGCTGTGCACTCCGTAGGCGCGCGCCTCATACGAACAGGCCGACACCACCCCACGGCCGCCGCGCTCGCCGCCGACGATCACCGGCAGGCCGCTAAGCTCCGGGCGCCGCGCCTGCTCGACCGAGGCGAAGAAGGCGTCCATGTCGAGATGCAGGATTGCTCGGCTTGATACGAACATATGTTCGTATCTTACTCCCGACGCAGACAGATGGTCAACGCGAAGTCGCGACTATTGCGCGCGGCGCCCGAAATCGACGGTGTACATGATCACCCTCGAGACGCCGCGGAAGGTCCCGCGCGCGCAGCCGACACCGACGTCGCGCCAGCGGGGATCAAGGATGACGCGACGATGGGCGCTCGAGCGCATCCAGCCCCGAAAGATGCTCTGAGGGGTGCCGCGATACGCCTTTCCAAGGGCGATCACCTCTCCGAGCGCCCAATACGAGCTTCCGCGGCCGGAGTACCCCGTGCGGCGGGCCCTGGTGCCGACACCCCCACCGGACAGCGACGCGTGCCCGAAGTAGTCGCGCGCGAGCATGTCCCGTGAGTGCGAGAAGGCCGCGCGATTGAGCGTGGCCGCAGTCTCGAGCGGCCGCAGACCGCGCTGCACGCGAGCATGATTGACCGATTGGACCATGGTGCGCTCGTTGGCACACCGGTTGAAGGCGGCGGCAGGCGCGACCGCAGCGACCCCCATCGCGAAGGTGAGGATCAGCGCGGCGATCGTCGCTCGAATCAGTCTGGGCACAAGGTCCTCCCCGGGGTGGTCGGGCGTTCCGGCTTCATTCTGCGCGAGGCCGCCTAGCCCTCTCCGCCGAGTCGCATCCGCGGGACGTCGCCCCACAGGGTCTCTAGCCGGTAGAACTCGCGCGCCGTCGTCGTGAACACGTGGACGACGACATCGAAGTAGTCGATCAGGATCCACTCCGCATCGCGGTCGCCCTCGACCCGTGCCGGTCGCCGACGCGGTCTCAGCTTGAGCACCACTTCGTCGGCAATGGCCTTGGTCTGACGGGTGTTGGCGCCGGTGACGACGACGAAGAAGTCCGTGTAGCTCACTGCCTCGCCCATCTGCAGGACGACGATGTCCTCAGCCTTCTTGCCGGCGGCAAGAGCAGCGATGTCAAGCGCCAGACGCTCGGCGTTCATGAGTTCGGCGTGGGCGGCTACGGCTGATCCTTGGACGCTGGTTTCTCGGCCTTGAAGTCGGCCCCGACGATGACCTCGACCGTCGCCGACGGGAGGTCGGCACCGTCAAGGACGACGCCGCGGCCGAGTATAGCACGGATGTCCCGAGCCACCGGGAGGGTGTCGGGCCCCGCAAGGATCTGGGTCTGACGATAGTCGAAGCTGTCCGCATTGACTGGGGCGGGACGGTTCACGTCGAGGCTGGAGAGGCGCTCCAGAACGGCTTCGCCCACGCCTATGCGGCCGCTGCCGTTACGCACGCGCACGGTCACGTCGGCGTGGTACTCGGGGGCGCGCCGGGTGATCGCCGCCATGATGCCCTCGGGGTCGGGCACGAACGCGAACTGCCCCTCGGCGACCCGAGAGTTCGAGGGGAACCTCTCGACCGTGGCGGCGCCCGAGGCCATCCGCGCGACAACCTCCGCGAGCCCCGGACCCGTCGCCGGCGACGGCGTCGCCCCGCCGCCGGCAGGCCGCTCCCTCACGCCGGCCGGGCGCAGGGCGGCAGCCTGAAGCGCCGACTCGACGAGTGCGACCTGCAGGGCGGCGCTGTCGCGACGATCGCCGCCCGTGGCCGAGAAGATATCCGGCAGGTCGGCGGTGTCGACCAGCGCCCCATCTTTGTAGACCCGCGTGCCGGAGGCGAGTTCGATGGTCACCGGCTGCTCGAGCTTCACGGCGAGCTCACCGCTGCCGGCCCACTCCCCGAGAGAGGCGGCCGGGACACGGTGGACCGCATCGATGGGCGCCCTCACGACACGGGCAAGATCGTCTTTGAGCGTGCCGGCCGCCATCGCATCCGCGGCGAACACGTACTCCCCGTTCGGCCCCTCGAGCAGCAGGTCAGGCGAGATCAGGTAGACGCTCGGGTCGCTCCCGACCGCATCCTGCACCACGAGAACGGCCGCCACCGGGTCGCTCTGGCCGGGGACCGTGAGCTCCAGGGCGGCGAGATACCCCTTGCGTTCGCTCGGCGCTTCTTTACCCGACCAGCGGTCGGCGAGGTACCACGCCCCGAACACGGCGGCAAACGCCACGGCTCCGGCGAGCACGTAGAGGAGCCAGGCCTGCGAGCGCTCGACGGACGAGCGCCGACGGCGGCGTAGGCGGTCGCTTCTGTAGCCCTTACGCTCCGGCATGGGTCTCGTTGTACAACGCAAGGGTCGCGGGCACCACCCCCCGGCCGCGGCCGATGATGTCGAGCAGGCTGAGACGGGCGGCCGCCGCCACGGCGTCGTCGAGAGATGCGCGCGCCAGGGCGCGGACTTCCTCGACGCCGGGGTGGTCGCGGCCCGGCTCGCAGTAGTCGGCGAGGTAGAGGCACTTCTCAAGCACGGTCATGCCGGGAGCTCCGACGGTGTGCAAGGCGATGGCCGCGGCGATCTCCGCGTCGAGCCCCGCCGCCGTAAGCTCGGCGGCGGCGACCGGCCCGTGCAGCACGTGCTTGGGTCGCCGCGCCTCCACCGGACCC
>JBBQFA010000003.1:0-28688 GCA_038321515.1 Thermoleophilia bacterium
GCGCCCAGCTCACGGCCAATCAGGCGCTCGTCTACAACGCCGGCAACGTCACCGCGTGGCTCCAGGCGATGGAGTCCGGCAACAGACGCTTGCCGACATCCTCGCCAACCGCTTCACCCCCGACTTCAGGCCCGCCTTCGAAGCCTGGGTGGCGACCGACCCGTTGACCAATCCCGATGCGCCGCCCGGCCCCAGCAAGATGCCCGAGTACAAGGACCCCCTGGCCGAGCATGCGGCGGAGTTGAATAGGGAGGCGGCGCACGCCTTCGACCTCGGCGTCGAGACCCGCGCCACGGGCGAGCACTACGTGCGCGTGACCGTGCTCCTGGCGTCCGTGCTCTTCCTCATCGCCATCGGCCAGCGCTTCAAGATCCGCGGCGTGCGCTACTCAGTGAACATCGTCGGGGGGATCATCCTCGTCTACGCTCTGTACCTCTTCATGACGTACCCGCACCTGTTCGGCGCCTGAGCGCGACGGGATCGCGGTCGGGGTCGGGGTCGGGGTCGGCGGGTGAGGCTACGCCTCCACCGCCTCGACCTCCGTCAGGCGCCGTCCGCGCCGAGCTTGGCGGCGATGTCGGCGAACTGCGCCTCCACCCACTTCTCGATGCTGTTGCCCTCGACCACGGCGCGTAGCATGCCGGCGCGTTCCTCGCGCTCGTCCGCCGGCATCGTGAGGGCGCGGTAGATCGCGTCTGCCTGCTGCTCGATGTTGAACGGGTTCACGCCGAGCGCGAAGGCGCCGAGCTCCTCGAAGGCGCCGGCGTACTCGCTGAGGACCAGGACGCCGGCCCGCCGGTTGAGGATCGGGCCCTCTTTGGCGACCAGGTTCATGCCGTCGCTGATCGCGTTCACGAGCAGCACGTCGTAGTGGGCGTAGGCGGCCAGCGTGACCGGGAAGTCGTCCTGGATGCGCAGGTCGATCGGCATCCAGTCGGTGGTGCCGTGTCGCGTGTTCACATCGGCGACCAGGCGCTCCACGCGCTCACGGTAGGTGACGTACTCCTCCACGTCTTCGCGTGACGCCTGCAGGAGGGCCAGGAACGTGAATCTCTCCTTGAATTCCGGGTGAAGCTCGAGAAAGCGGTCGAGCGCGACGAAGCCGCGGATGATGTTCTTGCTCAGGTCCAAACGGTCGACGCGCAGGATGAGAAACTCGCGCCGCTTGCTCAGGAGCTTGCGCTCGGCCGAGCGGGCGCGCCGCGACGTCGCGGCGGCGCGCAACGAGGCTGGGTCGATGCTCACCGGGTAGGCGCGCACCCATACTTCCCGGCCGTCGATGCGGACCACCCCGGCGCGGGCGTCTACCTCGAGATCCAGCAGGTCCTCGCAGCAGCGCAAGAAGTTTCGCGCGTAGTCGCGCGTGTGAAAGGCGACGACGTCGTTGCCCAGCAGCCCCTCGAAGACGGCGTCACGGATGTGCCCGGGCAGCACGCGCCAGTAGTCGCTCTGCGGCCAGGGGATGTGGATGAACTGGTGCAGAAACGCGTCCGGGCAGGCAGCCCGAACCTGCGGAGCGACGCAGTAGAGCTGGTAGTCATGCAGCAGGACGAGAGCGTCGCCGCCGTCGCCGGCACGCCCCCGGCGCCGGCGCCCGTCGGGGCCGCACCGCACTTCGTCAACGATAGCCTTCCCGAACTGCTCGTTCACGACCAGATAGCCGTTGTGCCAGGCGTCCATCTCCTCGGCGCCGATGTCCGGGTGGCGACCGAGGTCCCAAAGGTAGTGCTGGATGAACCACAGCATCGGATTGGCGACGATGTTGTAGTACTTGTGGTAGGCGACGGGGTCGACGGCGACGTAGCGCAGCCGGTAGGTGTCGCCGTCGAGGGCGACGTCCACGGCGTGCGTGTCGGCAGCCAGGCGGCGCTCCTCGTCGCCGAGCGCCGCCGCCACCCAGGTGCCGGGATGCTGACGCAGGACCTCGGTGAGCACCGTGACGAGGCCGCCCGGGCCGCGTGTGACCACCGGTTCCCCGGAGGGATCGCTGTGGAACGACACGGGGCCGCGGTTGGCGGCCACGACGAGACGACGTCTCGCGAGCTCCTCGCCGTGCACGCGACCCCCTCGGTAGCTGGTGTGTGCGGTCGGGCCGGCGAAGCGGCGCCCGACCTCCGGCCTACCGCCCTATCTTACCCGCCTCGAGGTCGGCGAAGAGCCGCAGATCGTCGCGCAGCAGGCGCGGCGTGAGGAACTCGCGGCGCACGTGCTCCTTGCCGACCAGCGCCATGGCGCGGTGGCGGGCCGGGTCGGCCATGATCTCGAGGCAGCGCTCGGCGCACTCGGCCGCCGACTTGACCAGGTACCCGGTCACCCCGTCCTCGATCTGCAGCGGTATGCCGCCGACGTCGCCGCCGATCGTGGGGCGTCCCTTCCAGAGCGCCTCCGTCACGGTGAGGCCGAAGCCCTCGCGCGTCGACTTCTGCATGATCACGTCGGCGTGGCTCTGAAAGGCGTTGATCTCGACCGAGCCGACGTTGTCGAGGTTCGAGAGGATGAACACGTCCGGGTCGCCACCCACGTAGGTGATCACGCGTTCAAGATAGTCCCAGCCCTCGGGGTCGTCGCTGGCCATCGACCCGATGAGGGCGAGCTGCACGTCGGGGTGTCGCGCCTTGACGGTGCGGTAGACGTCGACCACGCCGAGCGGGTCCTTCCAGGGGTCAAAGCGGGAGACCTGGAGCAGCAGCGGGCGGTCCACGTCGATGCCGAACTGGCGCACGATGTACGTGGCGTCCTGCTCCGAGAGCTGCATGTTCTTCGGCGCGAGCGGGTCGATCGTCGGGGCGATCTCGCGCACCGGCACCGTCAGGCCCTCCGGCACGTAGTCGGCGAGCGTGTAGACCGCCGCGTCGTACCGGTTGATGGACGGGAGCAGATAGTCGTACAGACCCTGGTCCGGCGTGGACGTGTCGATGTGACAGCGCCAGACCCACCAGGTCGAGCGATCTTGGCTGCGGGTGACGAAGTCGCGGATCGCCAGCGGCTGCGGGTCGTGGATGACGACGAAGTCGTAGGGCCGCGTGAGCTCGGCGGCGTTGGCGCGGCAGACCTCCTCGTAGAGCTGCTGCGCCTCAGGTGGGAACTCGACGCTGTGGCCCTGCAGGCCGTTGTGAAAGCTCTTGGTGACGTTGAAGAACTCGGGCGGCGCCGTGAGGATCTGCCAGTGTGCCTCGAGCCCCGCGTCGGTCACAAGCGGCACGAGCGTGTAGAGGATCTCGGCGACGCCGCCGCCGAAGGCGGTGGCGTTGACGTGCAAGACCTGGCGGCCGCGCAGCCTCTCCGCCAGTTCGTCGATCTCGGACATGAGCTCGCTCGGGACGATGCTCCGGTAGTCGGCCAGTGACTTGCGGCCGACGTTGACCTCGTGCATGTGACCTCCGTGATACTGGATCGGCTGCGGGACACGGCCCGCGGTCCCGGGGTAGTACATCACACCGCGGGCGTCGGCTAAACTCACGGGCATGACCAGTATGACTCCGTCACCGCCCCGAGCGCTCACGATCACCTCCGACGGCATCGCTCTGGCCGGCCTGCTCTTCAGCCCCGCCGGACCGCCGCGCGGCGCCCTGCTCGTCTGCCACGGGGCCGGCAGCCGCAAGGAGAACCACGCGATCATGGGCGAGCAGGCCGCCTCCGCAGGGCTGGCCGCGCTCACCTTCGACTTTCGCGGCCACGGCGGTAGCGGCGGCGAGCTGGACCCGAACGGCTGGCACGACGCGGTCGCCGCCGGGCGGACGCTGCTCGCGGCCAGCGGCGCTCCGTGGCTGGCCGCGCGCGGCGCCAGTATGGGCGGCTGCCTCCTGCTGCTCGCCGCCCGGTCACAGCCCGACCTGTTCAGCTCGCTCGTGCTCCTCTGCCCGGCGGACGGCGCCTCGATGCTCGCCGGGCTCGACGAGGGCGCGCGCGCCGCCGGCGGCGCGGTGGGTGGCAAGATCGGCGGCGCGCCCGGCGGCGAGATGCGCGACGCGCCCGGCCGCACCTACGACGGCCGCTTCGACGCCGCCGCCCTGCGGCCGTTCTTCAAGGATCTCGATCTCATCGCGACGGCCCGCGGCCTGCCGCGGGTGCTGCTGGCGCATGCCCGCGACGACGCCGAGGTACCCTTCGCGCACAGCGAGCTTCTGGCGGCGGTGCTCGCGCCACCCACCAAGTTCATCGCCTTGAGCCGTGGCGGCCATCACGGCCCCGGGCGATCCCCGCAGGTCGCCCGAGCGACGCTCGAGTGGGTGGTGGCCAACCGGCCCGGCTAGTCGGCGTTTGCCGCGGCACCACCGCCGGTGCCACGAGTGGTGCCGCGAGTGATGCCGACAGTGGTGCCGTCAGTGGTGCTGAGAGTGGTTCTCCCAGCGAGGCCACCGGCGGCGGTTCTTGCTTGGGCGATCCGCCACGAAGCCCGCGATCCGCAGGGAGATTCACGCGCTGACGCTCGGCACCACCAGTGGTGCCATCTGTGGTGCCGCGGGTGGTGCCATCTGTGGTGCCGCGGGTGGTGCCATCTGTGGTGCCATCTGTGGTGCCGTCAGTGGTGCTTCCGGTGGGGCCGCGAGTGATGCCGACAGTGGCGCCACGCGTGGCGCCACGAGTGATGCCGACAGTGGCGCCACGGGTGGCGGCGCTGCTAGCGGACGTTTCGCGACGACACGTCGTCGCGATGGTGCCCACCCAGCCCGAGGATCCGCAGGCGCGTCTGCATCGCCTGACGGCTCACGTCGAAGCGGTCGGCGAGGCGCGATGGATCCGACCCCTGCTCGACCACCGCCTGCCGCAGCAGCGTTTCCGGCATCAGGAGCTCGGCGGCGAACTGGTCGGCGTCGCGCTCCTGCGCCTGCCAGGCGGCGTTGACGCCGCCGCCACGCTCGGGGCGCAGCCGCGCGGGGTGCAGCACGAAGTGCCCGATCTCGTGGGCGATCGTGAACCGGCGGCGGCGCTCATCCTTACCGCCGCCGAGCACGATGGCATGGCTGTCGCCGACCGGCTCAAGCGCCGCCTCGGGGGCGAACGGCTCACAAGTCCTCTGGACGAGCTCCAGATTGAGGGCGCTCACCACATCGCGAAGCGACACCGGCTCTCTGGAGACGCCGGCGCGCTCAAGCAGACGGGCTGCCTGAAGACGGATGTCGGATGCGGGATGCTGCATGAGGGGGTGACTCCGGCGCGAATTGTACCACCGCGGCCGGACGCCGGACTCGCCGCCCGAGTTGAGGGGTCGCCTCGCAACGCCGGGCCGGCTTGACGAGGCTCAGGCGCCGAGCAGTGGCAGCACGCGCGCCACGATGCCGCCGACGAGCAGCGCGAGGACGATGGTGCCGGCGCAGATGACGACCGTACGCCGCCACCCCAGCTCGCGCCCCAGCACGGCGATCGTCGCCACGCAGGGGATGTAGATCGCATTCACGATCGCGTAGGTGACGATCTGCGAGGTGCTCATGAACGAGGAGATGCTGGCCACCGCGCCGCCGGCCTGGACGGCGGCGAACACGAGCAGCAGCTGCAGCGCCAGCTCCTTGCGGAGGATGGCGAAGACCAGGGTGAGACCGGCGACCATGGGCAACAGCAGCCAGCCTTCGACGATGGGTTCGAGGACGGCTCCGAGCTTCCACACCCAGCCCGTCTCGTAGAGCAGCCCGAGCGCCATGCTGCCCAGCAGGATGATCGGCGCCGCATCCCAGACGAACTCGCGAAAGCGGCGCCACGTCTTGCGCGCCACCTGGCGCAGAACCGGGCGACGGAAGGGGAACATCTCCATCACCAGCACTCCCTTGTCGCCGGGCATCAGGCGGTTGAGACCCAGCCCGGCGAGGACGATCACGACGATCAGCACGGCGTAGGTGAGCAGCGCGTACTGCCAGCCGGCGACGCCGGCGACGGCGCCGATGATCACCGCGGTGCGGGCGCTGCACGGCGTGAGCGTCGCCAGCACGGCGGCGATGGTGCGCTCGCGCTTGTTGGTCAGCGATCGCGTCGCGATGATCGCCGGCACGTTGCAGCCGCCGGCGGCGATGAGCGGGATGATGGCGCGTCCGTGCAGGCCGACGTGGTGCATGATCCTGTCGCTGAGAAACGCGGCCGCGTTCATGTAGCCGGTGTCCTCCACCAGCGCGAGGATGAAGTAGAAGGTGAGGATGTACGGGATGCCGACCGCGAGGGTCGCGAGGATCCCGCCGTCCACGCCCCAGAGTACGACTCTGCCGACCGTGCCGTCTCCGAGCACTGCCTCGACGCCACGCACGACCGCCGGCGAGATCCACGTCGTCCACGCGGCAGTGAGAACGCGCGCCAGCAAGTCGCCGACCACGAAGAGCGTGGTGAAGACGGCGGTGATCACACCGATGAGGATGGGGATGCCGGTGCGCGGCGCGGTCGTGAGGCGCCACCAGCGGTCGGCGGAGGCGGGCGCGTCCTGCGCCGCCGCCGCGAGCGCCCGGGCCTCGGCGTGCCTCGCCTTGGCGATCTCGAGGGCGAGGCCCTCGTCGGCGTCGGTCAGGCCGCCGTCGGCGTCGAGTCCGAGCTCGGCCATCATGCCGGCGTCGCCCTCGAGTACGGCGAACGCCGCGGCGCGCGCGTCCAGGCCGCCGGGCAGGCCGCGATCGGCATCCGCCCGCGCGGCGATATGAAAGGCGAGCTCCCCGACGCGCTCGTCCACTTCGGCCGGCAGCGGAGTCCCCGCCGTTTGACCGAGGCCGCCGCCGGCCGAGACTCGCAGCACAGCGGCCTCGAGGTCTTCGAGGCCGGTGCCGCGCGGCGCCACCGTCGGGACCACCGGCACGCCGAGGTCCCGCGAGAGCACCTCGGCGTCGGGCATGCGCCCGCGACGACCTGCCTCATCCGACAGATTCAGCGCCACGACGACGCGGTAGCCCAGGTCTAGGAGTTGAAGCGGCAGGTAGAGGCTCCGTCCGAGGTTGGTGGCGTCGACCACGGCGACGATGACGTCCGGGCGCCACTGGAACAGCGCCTCCCGAGCCGCCTTCTGGTCGTCGCCGCGCCCGTCGAGCGAGTAGCTCCCCGGCAGGTCGACGACCTCGATGCGCCGGCCCTCCCAGCGCGTGCGCACAGCGCACGCGTCGACGCTCACGCCGGCGCAGTTCGCCGTTTCGCGCCCGGAGCCGGTGAGCGAGTTGAAGAGCGACGACTTGCCGACGTTGGGGTTGCCGGCGAGGCAGACGACCAGCAGAGTGCCCGCCGCGCACTCCTCGGCCGCCGCGCGGCCGGCCTGCATGAGCGTCGTGGCCACGGCCTCAGCCGCGTACGAGGATCTTGTCGGTGACCTCGCGTCCGAGGGCGTACTGCGAGCCGCCGACGCGCACGAGCAGCGGGCCGTTGAACGGCGCCACGCTCTCGACCGTGACAGGGGTGTCGGGGAGCAGACCGAGCGACGCGAGATAGCGCAACAGCTCGCCGCTCTCCTCGGCGATACAGCCGATCACGCCTTCGTCGCCGGGGACGAGCCGGGTGAGGGGTCGCAGATCCTCTTCGACGAGCGACCCGTCCTCGGCCGGGATCGTGTGCCCGTGCGGGCAGGTGCGGGGGTTGCCCAGCTGCTCGGCCAGGCGCGCCTCGACCTCGGGGCTCAGAACGTGCTCCAGCTTGCACGCCTCCTCGTGAACGGCGTCCCACGGCATGTCCAGGTAGTCGACGAGGAACCGCTCGCTGAGCCGGTGGCGCCGCACCAGCGTCGCCCCTTCGGCCTCGCCCTGCGCGGTGAGCGTGATCCCGTGTCCCTCGGCCGGCTCCTCGACCAGACCCGCCGCGCGTAAACGTCCCAGCATCTCGGAGACGGAGGGTGGCGCGATGCCGAGATCACCGGCGAGACGCTTGACGGTGACGGGGTCGGCGCCGCGCTGCAGCTTGAAGACCGCCTCGAGGTACTCCTCGGTGCTCTGCGTGCGTGTGCTCACGATCACTCTCCGTTCGGCGGTTGAAGGCGTCGGAGAGCCGCGGCGGCGACCCTCGGCTCCTCGTTAGGATACCCTAATCATCGGCATGAGGGAATCCTGACTTTAGTCAAGAGGGTGCCGGAGAAGCGGAGAATGGAGCGGATGGCGGGACTCGAACCCGCGGTCTTCAGCTTGGGAAGCTGACGTGTTACCAACTACACTACATCCGCCCGCGCGCCTAGTTCACCACAGCGCGGGCGGCCCCGCAACTGCGGCGCCGGCAGAGGCGCGCGACCTCAGCCTTCGAGCTCGGAGAGCCGCAGACAGGCGAGAAAGCCGCCGTACAGGTCGGCGAACGTCGATCCGCCGATCTCAAGGGTGCGCCCGTCCAACCGGGTCGTCATGGGGCAGGCCTCTGCGAGGTCGCAGAACTGCACCCGGGTGAAGGTCAGCCGGAGGGGCTCGCCGCTCCAGGCGAGCGGCGCCGGCTGAGCGTCGCTCCGGAGTGCCGCCTCGACGTCGACGCGCATCCTGGCGCGCGCCTCGTGCGGCGGGCACAGGGCGGCGCTCTCACGGCGCACACCGGTCTTGACCACCGTCGTCGTGATGCCGGAGACCAGCGCCTGGGCTTCGGCCGCGGCCTTGTCGTCGCCCGAGAGATAGACAGCGGGTACGCCGAACTCGCCGGCGAGCAGGGCGGCGACGCCGAACTCGCCCACCTCGAGGTCGCCCACGCGAGCCGCAAAGACCTTGTAGTTCCAGGTGTGCTCGAGCACGGCGCCGGCGGTGCCGGCGCGCGCATGGTAGCCGACGAAGAGCGCTGCGGAGCAGTCCGGCGTCAGCCCCTGGAGCATGCTGAGCGGCGCGGACCCACTGTTCAGCGTGACGACGTACGGGAAGCCCGTGGCTTCGAGGTTACGCCCGTCGTCGTGCGCGTCGCAGACGACGACCTCGTGGGCGCCGGCGGCGGCACAGCCTTCGAGCACGGCGTCGAGGTCGGCGCGCATATGGGCCCGGGCGCGCTGCGCCGCCGGGCCCTCTCGCGCCGTGTCCGCCTCGGTGACCACGCCCGAGATGCCCTCCAGGTCGACGGCGATGAACAGCTTCACGGGATCCTCCTCGAAGAAGACGTCACGGGCGCGGCAGAAACGCGTCGGCCTGCCATGTCTCGCCGAGCCGCCGCGCCAGCGCCGCGACGAGGCGAGCCGTGGCCTCGAGATCATCCACGTGCGCGACCTCGAACGGCGAGTGCATGTAGCGTATCGGCAGGCCGACCGTGATGGTGGCGCCGCTGCCGGCGGCCATGAGCTCGTCGGCGTCGGTCTGCGTCTCGCCGGGGCAGGCCTTGATCTGGACCGGGATACCCTCGGCGGCGGCCACCTCGAGCGTCAGCGCCAGCAGGCGCTCGTTGCCGCCGGCGCCGCGGCAGAGCACCGGGCCGGCGCCGAGCTTGACCTCGCCGCCGAGCTTCTTGGCGTCGGCCGCCGGCGTGTCGCTGCAGAAGTCGCCGTCGAGGACCACGATCACGTCCGCTTCGAGCCGCAGCGCCAGAGCCTTGGCGCCCATGAACGTGGTCTCTTCGTGCACGGTGGCGACGCCGGTGAGCCGCGCCGGACCCGAAGCCTCTGCGTAGGACTCGAGCGCACGAAGCATCGAGTAGACGCCGGCGCGGTCGTCCAGCGCCTGGGTCGCGACCACGCCCGGCGAGAGTTCGATGAAGTCGGGTGTGAACGTGACCGGATCGCCGATCGCGATGCGCTCGAGCGCCGTGGCTCGGTCGACAGCGCCGATGTCGAGGAACTGCTCATCCATCGGCGGCGCCTTGTCGCGCTCGTCCGCGGGAATGATATGCGTCGGCTTGCGCCCGCCGACGGCGTGGACCGGGCCGGACCGGCCGTGGACCACGAAGTGCCGTCCGGGCACGAGCAGAGGAGCGACGCCGCCGATGCGGTCGATGAAGACGTAGCCCTGCTCGTCGACAAAGGTCACGATCAGGCCGATCTGATCGGCATGCGCGACGACGGCGACCCGTGGCCCGTCTCCGGCCCCGACCGTAAGCCATACGTTGCCGAGGGGATCGCCGCCCACGGCGCCGAGGGTCGTGAGACGGCGGCGGACGACGTCTTGAGCGGGCGCCTCGAACCCCGTCGGCCCGGGCGCCAGGCTCAGATCACGCAGCAGTCGCAGATCGGCGCTCAACGATCGACCTCCTCTTAGTGCAGGGCGCTCATTCTACTCCACGGCCGAGGGCGGGAGGCCGTCGCCGTCGGGACGGCGTCGACGGCGGGAGGGCGTGAGTTTGCGATAAAGGGGAATACGTAGGATGACCTACGTACTGCGTACAGCGCGAGGTGTGCCACACACCGTGCGAACGGAGGGAGACGTGATGGATCAGTCCAGGCCTCAGTGGCTGCGCAGCACCAAGGGCGCGCCCTTCACCGGCATCGGTTCGCTCGAGGCGGACATACTGGCGGTCGTCTGGGAGCAGGACCGGACGACAGTGCGCGCCGTGTACGAGACGCTACGAGAACGGCGCCAGATCGCCTACACCACCGTCATGACGGTGATGAACAATCTGGTCAAGAAGCATCTGCTCGCCCAGGACAAGAGCAACATCGCCTACGTCTACACGCCGGCGATCCCGGGCCGGGAGGTCGGCAAGACGGTGCTCGAGAGCGTCGTGCACAAGCTTGTCGGCGGCCAGGACGGCGTGGCAGTCTCGATGCTGCTCGGGCTCGACAAGGACCTCACGCCGGAGCAACTCGACGAGCTCCGAGCCTGGGTACGCCAGCAGTACGGGGCCTGACCAGCGCGGCGTCCGGCGGGGGCCGCGTTTCTCGCCCTACATCGACTCTGGGGCACTCACGCCGAGCAGACCGAGGCCCACAGCCAGCGTGGTGCGCGTTGCCGCGCACACGGCGGCCCTGAACGCCGTGACATCGGCGTCGTCGCTGAGAACGCGACAGTTGCGATAGAAGCCGTGGAACTCGGCGGCGAGGTCGCCGAGGTAGTTGTGGACACGGTTCGGGGCGCGCTGTCCGGCGGCGTCCAGGACGACCTCGGGGAACCGCGCCAGGGCGCAAAGCAGAGAGCGCTCGCTAGCGCTCACGACGACCGCCGGGACCGCGCCGCCGGCAGACACCGGGCGCTCGCTCTCGAGATTGCGCAGGATGCTGCAGATACGCGCATGCGCGTATTGCACGTAGTAGACCGGATTCTGGTTGCTCCGCTGCACGGCCAGGTCGAGGTCGAGCTCGAGGCTCGTGTCCTGGGAGCGGCCGACCAGCAAGAAGCGGGCCGCGTCGACACCGATGGCGTCGACGAGATCGTCGACGGTCACGATGTCGCCCTTGCGCTTACTCATCCGCTTCGCCTCGCCGCCCTCCAGCAGGTTCACCAGTTGCCCGATGATGAGCTCGAGCCGGTCCGGGTCGTGCGGCGGCAGGGCGGTGAAGGCGGCCTTCATGCGCAGCACGTAGCCGTGGTGATCCGCGCCCCAGACGTCGATCATGTGGCCGAAACCGCGGTCCATCTTGTCGCGGTGATAGGCGATGTCGCTGAGAAAGTACGTGGGCTCGCCCGTCTTGCGGATGAGCACCCGGTCCTTGTCGTCGCCGTAGGCCGTGGTGGTGAGCCAGACGGCGCCCCCCTCCTCGTAGAGGAGGCCCTCGCCGTCCAGGTCGGCCAGGGACTTGCCGACCTCGCCGCTGAAGCCGCGATGCTCGCCGTCACCGGCGTAGAGCGTGCTCTCCGTCGTCCAGACGTCGAAGGGCACGCGCAGGCGCTCGAGCGTGACGCGGAACTGTTGAAGGATGGCGTCGCGGCCCCAGAGCTTGATCTCGCCGACCGCGGCCGCCGGCAACGCCTCGACGTCCGGCGCGACCGCCTCGAGTGCGGTGCGGTAGCGATCGCCGACCGCGGCGATGAGCTCGTCGGCCAGGTCGAGCAGATAGTCGCCCTGGTAGCCCTCCGCCGGCACCGGGGTGTCGAGCCCGAGCCGCTGCCCGTAGCGGGCGGCGAGAGACTGCCCGAAGCGCTGCATCTGCGTGCCGTGGTCGTTGACGTAGAACTCGCGGGTCACGTCGTGTCCGACGAACGAGAAGATGCGACAGAGGGCGTCTCCGTACGAGGCGTAGCGGGCGTGGCCCACGTGCAGCGGTCCCGTGGGGTTGACGCTGACGAACTCGACGTTCACGTTCTGGCGCCGCGCCGCCGGCAGGCAGCCGCGGCCATAGTCCTCAGCGTCGGTCAGCAGCCGCTGCAACGCGCCTCGATACCAGTCATCGGCGAGGAACAGATTGAGAAAGCCGGGCCCGGCGACCTCGAAGCGGTCGCAGACGCCGGCGCCTTGCCCGGCCAGCCAGCGCGCCCCGAGCGCCTCGGCGATATCCCGCGGAGCACGGCGCGCCCGCTTCGCGCTCACCAGCGCCGCGTTGGTCGTCAGATCGCCGTGCTCCGGCCGCGCTGACAGCGTGAGCTCGACGACCGGCGCGTCGGCAGCGCTCCCGCCGCCCTCCGCCAGCAACTCGTCGAGCGCGCTCTGCAGAGAAGCCGCAAGGCCGTTCAGGTCATACAGGTCGTCGCTCATCGTCCACCGCCGGTTCGCCGGCGCCGGCCGGCGGGCCGACGCACCTGTGGATTCTAGCGGTCCGCCGGCCGGCGCGCGACGCCCTCAGCCGGGCGGCTGGCGGCGGCCTTCCCCGGGCGGCGGGCGACGCCCCACGGCCATCAGTGGTGATAGGGCTCGCCGCGCAGGATCTTGCCGGCCCGGAACAGCTGCTCGAGAAGCACCACGCGGGCGAGTTGGTGAGGGAGCGTCAGCGGCGACAGCGAGAGCCGCGTGGTCGCCCTCGCCAGCACCTCGGGGGCGAGGCCGAGAGAGCCGCCGATGACAAAGCCGGCACCGCCGCGCTCGACGGCGAGCCGCAACCGGTCGGCGAACGCCTCGGTGGTGACCGGCTTGCCGTCCACTGCGAGCACCGCGACGTGCGGCGCCTGCGGCCACGCCGCGAGCAGGCGCTTGCCCTCTTCGCGCAGTACTTCGAGCTCGCTGCGGCCGCGCAGGGGCACCTCGCGGACCTCGCGCACGACGACATCGAAGCGCGGCTTGAGAAGGTCGAGGTAGTGGCGCGCCGCCGGCGCGAGGTCGCGATGCAGCGACCCGACCGCGAGGATCTCGACGCGCGCCGTCACGCCGCGGGCACTCAGACGCGCGGCGGGCCGGAGTAGAAGTCGACTCGACCCGGCCCCCCCGCGCGGGCCGTGTACATCGTCGTCGCGGCCTTGGCGACGAGCTCCTCGGCCGTGCGTCCGTCGGCGGGGAAGCTGGCGACCCCGGCCGACGCCGTGAGCGCGACCGGCCCGCCGCTCGTGTCGGCGACGAGGTCCTGCATCGCGCCGAAGACCCGGGCGAGCGCGGCGTCGGCCTGCTGCTCGAGCGTCTCCGACAGCACGAGCACGAACTCGTCGGCGCCGTAGCGGCACACGAGGTCACAGCTACGCAGCTGCGCCGTCAGCGCCGCCGCCCAGTGACACAGGACCTCGTCGCCGACCTCGCGGCCCAGCGTGTCGTTGACGCTGCGAAAGTCGTCGAGGTCGAGCATCACGAAGGCGACCGAGCGCTCGTGGCGCTCCGCGCGTGCCAGCTCGAAGGCGGCGCGCTCACGCAACTGGCGGAAGTTGAGCAGACCCGTGAGGGGGTCGTGCGTCTCGCGGTCGCGGCGCTCGTTGATGAGGCGCAGGTTATCGAGGGCGACGTCGGCCTGGTCGGCCAGCTGACCGAGCAGGCGTCGCTGCTCGTCGGGGTGAAAGCCGTTCTCGTGGTACAGATAGCCGGCCTGCTCACCGGTGTAGCCCTCGAACTGGCAGACGGTGTCGCCCAGCCCCCAGCACTGCGTCTCCTTGGTGAGCACCTCGGTGCCGGTGATGCCCTCGAGCACACCGTCGATGATACCGCGCTCCACGTCGCACACCGGGGTCCCGGTCGCCGGGAGTTGTTGACAGCTGAGGCAGTGGCTGAGCTTGACGAGCACGCGCTCTTCGTCGAGCTGCACCTCGAGGTCGCCCAGGCTCATCGCCGCGAACCAGTCCTTGAGTCCCTGGATCGACGTGATGCCGAGGTCGCGGCTGCAGCGCTTGCCGGCAAGATAGATCGCCGGCCCGGCGCTGGCGCCGAGGATCTCGGGGAGGATCGAGAACTGGAGCAGACGCACGAGCGACACCGGCGCCACGGCGTCGGCCGGCGTCGCCGCCAGCACCTGCCCCGCCTTCGGCCAGACGCGCTTCTCTTCGGACGCGGTGAGGGCGATGACGTTGCGCAGCGTACGCGCGAAGACGGTCGCCAGCGAGACTTCTTCCTGGGAGCGAAGCGCCATGCTCATCCTCTCGGCCGCCGCCGAACCCGCACGGCAGCGGCGGCCAGTGTGCCTTGCCGAGCCGCCCGCATGCCCGCAGGACGACTCTCCTTATACTATAGGGGAAGGAGGAGGCGTCATGAACGCACCCCACGCGTTGTCTCCCGCGAAGTGTTGCCAGTGCAGTCTACGCCCGAGAGGATGCCGAGGTGTCCGAAGACCCGTACGAAAAGGCAGATCCGGCGGCCGCCGCTTTGACCAAGGTCGAGGCCCGGCGGTGCGTACTCGCGGCGCGAGACGCGCTGCCGGCCGCGGAACGCGCGCGCCTGAGCGCCGCCATCTGCGTGCGCGCGGCCGCGCTCCCCGAACTGTGCGCCGCAAAGGTAATCCTGTCGTTCGCGGCCTTTCGCAGCGAGATCGACACCGGGCCTCTCTCGGAATGGGTCCTCGCCGAGGGCAAGGCCCTGTGTCTGCCGCGCGTGCTCGCCCCCCGGCTCATGGCCGCCTTCCGGATCGCCGACCTCGCCGCCGACCTCACGCCAGGAGTCTGGGGCATCCCCGAGCCGCGCGACGGTCTCGTGGAGGTCACCCCCGACATGCTCGACGCGGTGATCGTCCCTGGGTCCGTGTTCGACGCCGCCGGGCGGCGCTGCGGCTACGGCGGCGGCTTCTACGATTCGTACCTCCCGCGCACGCGTGCGGGCATCCCCCGAATCGCGCTCGCCTTCGGCGTCCAGGTGATCTCGCGGCTCGTCTGCGAACCTCACGACCTCCCGGTGACTGCCATCGTCACCGAGGATGGCGTGATCAGGCCCGGCTGAGGCCGGGGACGGTCACTGGACGCCGGAGCGACAGACGAGCGCCCGCCTCAGGCGCTCTGCAGCGCGATCTGGACTTCGTCGCGCACCCGGAGCAATGCGTTGGCTACAGTCTCGACGTCAACGTCGTAGCGGGCCGTCGGCATGGGCACCGAGATCGAGGCGGCGCTGCCGTCGATGTCGGTGACCGCCACACCGACGCTGCAGATACCGGTGCGATGCTCTTCGCGGTCAAACCCGAGACCGGTGCGGCGGACCTCCTCCAGCTCCGTCAGGAGAGCCTTGCGCCCGATGGGCGTGTGCCGCGCCGGCGTCTCCAGCCGCTTGGGGAGCCGCCGCTTGATCTCGTCCAGCGGCAACTGCGCGAGGAGCGCCTTGCCGTTCGCCGTGCAATAGGCGGGGAACCGGGCACCGACGCGCGAGACCACCATCAGCGACCGCTGCGGCGCGGGGAGCTGAGCGATGAACAGCACGTGCATGCCGTCGAGGACGCCGAGGTCGACGGTCTCGTTGAGCTCGCGCGAAAGCCGCTCGAGATACGGCTTGACGACCGTCGGCAGGTCACGCCTGGCCATCGCGAGCCTCATGATCCCCGGGCCCAGATGCAGACGACCCGTCGCCGTATCGGTGTAGACAAGGTCCTCGTGCTCGAGGGCGCCGCGGATGCGATGGACCGTCGTCCGCGGCAAGCCCGACCGCACGACGAGTTCACTGAACGTGAGCCCCCCCGACGAATCCGCCGCCAGCAGTCTGAGTAGAGTGGCGGCGCGGGCCAGAACCTGAACGCCGCCCGTATCGTCCTTTGTCTGCATACGCTCCGCCTCGGTCACGATCCCTCCATCGACTCACCCTCTAGCTTCTCGCCGGGGCGGGTGCTCTCGTCAGATGCCGGTCAGGCCGATTCCGGCACGACGGTGCCCGATGGACCCGCCGCGTCCGCATCGTCGTCAGGTGGCGCCTCCAGCATGAGCCGGCGTCTCACCGGGAAAAGGTGCAGGTTCCAGCGCTTGGCGACGAAGCCCCAAATCCCCTTGGGCGCCTTCGTCGCCATGATCACGGCGATGACGCCGAGAAGCAGCATGTACGTCGTGCCGTACTGACTCAGGCTCTGCAGAAGCGCGAAGTAGATCACCGCACCGATGATCGGCCCCTCGATGGTGCCGAACCCTCCGATCACCACGATGAACAGCGCGTAGGCCGTCCAGTTGATGCTGAACGCGGCGTTCGGCTGGATGCGCAGCAGGTTCATCGCGACCACGGCGCCGACGACGCCGCACCCAAAGGCGGAGATGAGGTACACGTACAGCTTAGAGCGGAACACATTGACGCCGGAACTCTGGGCGGCGAGCTCGTTGTCGCGGATCGCCGTCAGGGCGAGTCCCAGCCTGGAGCGGAGCAGGAAGTACACGAGCAGGATCGAGCCGACCGCGACGAGCAGGGCCAGCAGGTACGTCCCCGTGATACGAGTGTCGATCGGCAGGCGGGCGGCGGAGAGGACCGTCTTGCCGGAGCCACCGCCGGTCGCCTGGATGTTCGCGACGATCAGGCGCACGACCTCGGCGACCACCCACGTGCCGATGGCGAAGTAGCCGCCGCGCAGGCGAAAGATCAGCGGTGCGACGGGAAGGGCGACGAGCACCGCCAGTCCCCCGGCCAGGATGACGGCGATGAACGGGTGTAGCCCGAGCACGTCGCCGATGAGCCACAAGCCGTAGGCGCCCAGGCCGATGTACGCCTGCTGGCCGACAGAGATCAGGCCGGCGTATCCGCCCAGCAGGTTCCACATCTGGGCGAGAGCGAGGAGCGTGAAGAACGTGACCAGGGTGCGGGTCACGCTCACCTGCGCCCACAGGGGCACCGCCGCGAGCCCGACCACGATGAGCACGCCCACGATCAGGACATAGCGGTGCATGCGCGTCGAGCGCGCCACGCGAAAGGCGGGTGCGCTCATGCCGTCACCGTCTTCGCGAAGAAGCCGCTGGGGCGCACGGCCAGTACGGTCAGAAAGACGAGGTGGCCGACCAGCAGGCCCCACCCGGCGCCGAAGGCCTGCGAGCCGATGGTCTGCGAGACGCCGAGGACGATGCCGCCGATCAGCGTGCCCCACATGGAACCCATGCCGCCCATGATGACCGCCTCGAAGGCGTAGATGAGGCGGAAGGCGCCCTGGGTGGGATCGAAGGTCGTCCGCACCGCCAGGAGGATGCCGGCCAGCGCCACGATCGCGAGCGCGATCGCCATGGCCAGACCATAGATGTGGCGGTTGTTGATGCCCATGAGCTCCGCCGCCTCACGGTCGTCGGAAGTCGCCCGGAAGGCCCGGCCGAGCTTGGTCCTCCCCAGAAAGAGCTGTAGTCCGGCGATGACCGCGATGGAGGCGATGAACACGAGCAGCGGATACCACCCGATCGAGAGCTGGTCATTGATCTTGACGCTGATGTTCTCGATCGTACCGGCATCCAGGCCCTGCGAGTCGGCCGAGAACCACATGATCAGGCCGTTCTGGATGATGATCGACAGCCCGAACGTGACGACGATCGGGCGCGTGTCGTCGGCGCCGAGGGTGAAGTTCAGCAGCCCGCGCTGCAGCAGGTACCCCACCAGGAACATGATGACGATCGTGATGACGCTCGCCCACAGCACGCCCACGCCGAGCGACTGCACGATGAACAGCGCGACGAACGCCGCAAGGATGCCGAGGTCGCCGTGCGCCAGGTTGACCATGCGCATGACGCCGAACACCAGCGCGAGGCCGGTCGCGAATAGAGCATAGAGCCCGCCCAGGAGAATGCCTTGAATCGCTACGTTTACCCAATCCACGCCGTCACATCCCGAAGTAGGCCGCAGTGATCGCTTCCGAGCTCAGGTCGCTCGGCTTACCCTCGAGGCTGATGCGGCCCTCGAGGAAACAGGCGACGTGGTCGGCGACGGTCAGCACGTGCTGCACGTCCTGTTCGACCACGACGATGGTGGTGCCGATGCCCACAAGATGCACCATGGCTTCGTAGATCCTCTTGATGACGACCGGCGCCAGGCCCAGCGAGACCTCGTCGAGCAGGAGGAGCGTAGGGTTCGACATGAGCGCCCGGCCGATGGCCAGGGCCTGCTGCTCTCCGCCCGACAGGCTGGATGCCTGACGCTTGCTGAGCGGCTTGAGCAGCGGGAAGAGCTCCATCACCGACTCGATGCTCCAGTCGCCCTTGCGGCCGCCATAGGCGCCGATCTGCAGATTCTCGTAGACACTGAGGCTGGGGAACACGCGCCGGCCTTCGGGCACGAGGGCGATGCCCAGCTTGACGCGGTCGTGCGCGGAGATCTGGTCCACGGGTTTGCCCTGGAAGAGGACCGTGCCGGACCGCGGCCGTTGCAGGCCGGCGACGGTCCGCAGCAGCGTCGACTTGCCGCCGCCGTTGGCGCCGATGCAGGCGAACGTCTGGCCTTCCTCGACCGTGAACGACACTTTGAAGAGCGCCTGGAAGTCGCCGTAGAAGACGTCGACATCCTGGATTTCGAGGACGCTCATATCGGCGTCCCTCCCATGTAGCAGGCCTGCACCTCGTCGCTGCACATGACCTCGTTGGGGTCGCCCTCGATGAGGTTGCGGCCGAAGCTGATGGCAACGATGCGGCTCACGACCGCCAGCAGCGCGTGCACGATGTGCTCGATCCAGATGATCGAGATGCCCTCGCGATGCAGATCCTTGATGGTCTCGATGAGTGCCTCGACCTCGTTGTCGGTGAGGCCGCCGGCGACCTCGTCCAGAAGCAGGACGGATGGGTCGCCGGCGAGCGCACGGGCGAGCTCGAGACGCTTGCGGTCGAGCAAGGGCAGCGCGCCGGCCTGCACGTTGGCCTTGGCAGAGAGATGCGTGAGCTCGAGCGTCTCCACGCAGCGTGTGTAGCTGGCGCGCTCGCTCATGCCGCGGCCGTAGGCGGCGCACACGAGCACGTTCTCGAAGACGCTCATGTCGGCGAACGGCTTCGGGATCTGGAACGTGCGGCCGATCCCCTCGCGGCAGCGGTTCTGCCGCGAGAGGTGGGTGATGTCCTTGCCTCTGAAGGTGACCCGACCCTCGTCGGGCCGATACACGCCGGTGATCAGGTTGAACAACGTGGTCTTACCGGCGCCGTTCGGCCCGACGATGCCCAGCGCTTCACCCTCGCTCAGCGAGACGCTCAGATCGTCGATGACCTGGACGCCGCCGAACGATTTCATGAGACCCGCGGTCTCGAGCACCGCGGTCATGGGTGGCTCCCGCCCTGCATCACGTGGACCTCCCTGTGTGCGCGGGCTTTGCCGGGCATGTGGGTCGGGTCAGTCATTCTCAGTACTTGATCGCCGTGACGTCCTGCTGCACGGAAACCATATCGGCCGTGACGTTGGTGACGACCTTGAGGTCAAACGGCCAGTTCTCGCCCTTGACCCACTGGCCGCCGACGAGCGGGGTCTTGCTGACGTTCGGCACGGGGTTCTGCGACGGCCCGGCCTGCCAGTTGACGTTGCCGCAGATGGTGTCGAGATTGGTGGCCTTGATGGCATCCAGGATCGACTGCTTGTCGTCGACGTTCTTGGTGCGCTTGAGCGAGTCGGCGACCACTTCGAAGATGGCGTAGTGCATGAGCGGCTGCGTCCACTGCTTGCTGGTCGTCTGGGTGAACGCGTCCGCGAACTCCTGGCAGCTCTGGCCGGAGAGCGACGACTTGAACGGGTGGTTCGGCGACCACCAGCACTCGGTGGTGAGCCCGTAGCCGATGTCGCCGAGGGCCTCGAGGGCCGATGGGAAGAGGAGTGCTTTGCCGACGGACGCGGCCACCGGCTGGAAGCCCTGCTGGTATGACTGCTTCCAGAAGTTCGTGAAGTCCGGCGGGATGAAGACCCCGCTCAGGAGGTCACATCCGGCGCCCTTGAACTTGCTGATCTGCGGCGTGAAGTCTTCGCTGCCGTCCTGGAAACGGCCGCCGTCGACGACGGTGTAGCCGGCCGCCTTCAGCATCGGCGGCTGCCCGGTCTTGGCGTCGGCCCAGCCGAGACCGTCGGCGTCGTTCGGCCACATCTCGCCGACCTTCTTGTTGGTCTTGAACGTGTCCCACATGCTGACGAAGTTCGCGGTGACGTCCTCGAGGCCCCAGAAGAAGTGGTACGTCCAGGTGAAGGGCTTGTCGGGTGTAGCACCGCGGCCGAAGTAGTAGGGCTGCCACGGGCAGTCGTTGGACACGCACGGGATCTGCAGGGCCTCGGCCTGGTCGGCGACGGGGCTCACCGTGTCCGGCGTGGACGCGACCATCATCACGTCGACACCATCGTTGGTTATGAGGTCGCCGGCAACCGTGGCGGCACGGTTCGAGTCCGACTGCGAGTCCTTCATGATGAACTCGATCGGGTGGAGCAGGCCGTCGCCGCACATCAGCCCGTCCTTGACACTGGCCTTCCACTGGTCGACGCAGAACGTGTCCGCCTCGCCGAAGGCGGCCAGGGGCCCGGTGAGCGGGCTGACGAAGCCGATCTTGATGGTGCGGCCCGCGCCGGCGCTGGCGGTGCCGCCCCCGTCGCTGCTGCTGCCGCAGGCGGCGACGACGCTGCCGAGCCCGCCGGTCGCGCCGAGCGCGAGCCCGGTGAGGCCGGCCGTCTTGATGAAGTCGCGCCGGCTGAGCGGGCTTTTCAGGCCCGGTTCCGACGCCCGATTCGTCTTGCTGTCTTCTGTTGTCATGCCGTCTCCTTGCTCTGGTTCCGCCGCCACGGGCGACTCGCGATCGAGCCGCGCCGACCGGCGGGAACCCCCCCGATGGTCCTGCGCGATCACAGGTCGGACGAACCTTCATTCGCCTTAGGGTCGCTTCGAGACAACGCGGCCCTCGTACCTGTCAGAGCCTCACTGTAGAGTGTCCTTCACCTCCATGGATATCCACAATACGGACGCTCCCTCCCACGATACGGGCATCATATCGTCGGGGGCGATGCTGTCAAGGCTGACGGCGGCTCACGCCGATGCCACGCCGACCCTACCCCCGTCGCGATGTCAGCCGCCGTTCACAAGCTCCGGCGACAACTGCAGGCGTTCGGCGACTTCGGCGATCGTCGCCGGCTCGAGCTGCATCGACTTGGCGATGCGCACAAGCCGCTCCACAAGCTGGAGATTCGAATCCGCCGGCACGCCCTTCTCGAGCGTGAGCGTGTCCTCCATACCCGTGCGTGCGTTCCCCCCCATCGCCAAGCCGATGGTCGTCATGGGCAGGTTGGCCTTGGCGACGGCGATGACCTGCCAGCTGGTGCCCTCGGGCAGTTCGCGGACCAGATACGAGAGTAGGCCTGGGTCGCCTTTCATGCCGCCGCGGACACCCATCACGAAGGAGACCTGGAGCGGCGGGACAAGGAGGCCTTTGTGCACGAGGTACAGCATCATGTCGAGGTGGCCCGAGTCGTAGATCTCGACCTCGGGCTTGACGCCGAGCTCGATCATGCGCTCCGCCAGTTCCATCATCTGCTTGGGCGGGTTACGGAACTCGGCCGGGCCGAAGGTCATGGTGCACGGGTTGAGCGTCGCCATGGCCGGCTTTGCCTCGATGAGCCGCATGCGGTCCTCGTACGTGAAGGCGAGCCCGCCCGTGGAGAGCTGGGTGATGCCGGGGCACACCTCGCGCACGGCCTCGACGGTGCGGCGCGCCACGTCGAGGTCGATCGTCATGTTGCCCTGGTCGTCGCGCAGGTGGATGTGGATCACGGCGGCGCCGGCCTCGTAACAGGCCTTGGCGTCGGCGGCGATCTCGGCCACTGTGCCCGGCATCCCCGGGTTGTCCGCCTTGGTCGCCACGGGGCCGGTGAGCGCCGCGGTGATGATGGGGTTGGGCATGGTGGCCTCCTCGGAGGTCGTCTCGGTCAGGGTGTGTGGGCGGCCGGGACGGAGGTCCCGGAGGCCCACACTAGCCTTCGCGGGGCTCCGGGTAGGGGATGGCGACGAGCATCGAGGCGGGTGAGTTGGTGCGGTTCTCGATGGCGCGCGACTCGTTGGGGGCGAGATAGCACGAATCCCACTTCTTGAGCGTAGCCTCACCCTCGGGCGTGATGACTGTGACCTCGCCCTCGAGCACGAAGTAGACCTTCTCCACCGGCGTGGCGTCTTCGAACGCGCCGCCCTTGGGGAGAAAGTGCGACAGGCCCATCCAGAAGTTGCGCGTCTTGCTGACATCGAGGCCCTGAAGACGCAGGCCGAAACACTCGTGATGCTTGGGCGCCTCGTAGGGCGGCGCCGAGTCGTAGCGCGTGACTTCCACGATCACTCCTTCTCTCAGATTACGCCGTACTTGTAGACCCTGTCTGCAGCAGGGTTCAGGTCGTCTTCATCGATCTCCGCAGCGCAGCGGACCATCGAGCCGTCGCCCAGCCACCAACGGAGGGGGAACGCGAAGAAGCGGAAGCGTTTGCCCACGACCTTCTCGAGATCGCCACCGAGGTTCTCGACGCCGACGATGCCGTTACCCATCATGAGCTTGTGGCAGGGCTCCCAGGTCCCCTGCAGACCCGCACGCTCCAGCTGGCCGTAGGCGTCCATGTACTTGTCCATGCCGAACACTTCGATGAATACCTCTCGATCGAACTCGGCATACGCCTCGATACCGAACTTGTCGATGTATTCTTCGGTGATCGGCCGACCCGTGTTGCCGGGCAGGTTCATCTGGGTCGGACCGTTCTTGCCCATCGCCGTGTGCAGAGGGTGGTCCAACGCCTGCATGTCCATGGCAACGCATTTCGGCATGTACTTCTGGATCCAGTTGCCTGCTTCCCGGCCGGTGCCGCATGAGTAGTGGTAGTAGTCTTTGCTGTCGTCGTACTTCAGGTGCATGCCGGTCCGGAGGCAGAGCACCATGCCCTTGAGCTCCTCGGGCTTGATGTTCGCCCGTTCGCAGGCGTCGTCGAGGTGCTCGCCCTTGATCAGGCCCCAGTCTTCGACCTTGATATCCAGGCAGACCGCGTCGCCGACATACGCATCCACAGGCAGTTCGTGACTGTATCTCGTGCGGGTGCCGGCGAAGTCGCGCTCCATGACGTGGCGCGGCGCATCTGCATGCGTGCCGCAATGCTGCACAACGTTGATCTTCTGGCTCAACACGCCGGATTTCGCCAGGCCATGCATCGTGTCGACCACCGGCTTGACGAAGTATGGCCAAAGCGGCATGTCCGCACCGAACGGATGACTGAGGTCAACGAACATCTTCTTCCCCATAGTAGCCTTCCTTCTCTTCGGTCTCGTCACTGCTACCAAGCACTCGGCCTGTCCGCATCTCGGAACTGACATGCCGTATCGTGGATACGTTACTCGTCCGGCGAAGGTGGTGTCAATACCGCGCGGCCGTTGCGGGCGAGACGCGCTCAGCCGCCGTTGAGGCCGGTCTGGATCTCGTCGCGGATCTGCAGAAGCGCCTCTGCGACGTGCTCCTCGTTGCCCTCGAGGCGCGCCGCCGGCATCACCACCGTGACGGCGGCCATCGCGCCGGCCGAATCGCGGATCGCCGCACCGACAGCCGAGACGCCGATCGTGTGCTCCTGGTGGTCGTAGGCGACGCCGGTGACGCGCACGACGTCGAGCTCCTTGAGCAGCGCGTCGCGATTCAGGTTCGTGTGCGGCGTGAGCCGCTGCAATTCCTTGGGGATCAGCAGCGCAGCCTGTGCGTGCGGCAGCTCGGCCAGCAACGCCTTGCCGCATGCCGTGCAGTACAGGGGGAAGCGGTCGCCGACCTCGGCGACGACGCGCAGCGACCGCGGCGGCACGTGCTGGTCGGTGAAGAGCGCCTCGTCGCCGTCGAGCACGACGAGCTCGACCGTCTCGTGCAGTTCGCGCGCCAGGCGCTCGAGATAAGCGGACGCTTCTTGGCGCAGGTCGCCGCGGCCGGCCGCGGCGATGCCGAGCAGGCCGGGGCCGATGTGCAGCTTGCCCGACGGGGAGACGCGCATGAGGCCCTCGCTGCACAACGTGCCGACGATGCGATAGGCGGTCGATCGCGGCAGGCCGACGCGGTCGGCCAGCTCGATCGCCGTGAGCCCCTCGGGCGCCGCCGCGAGACTCCGCAGCATCTGCGCGGCGCGCGACAGCACCTGCACCCCGTCACGCCTCTCAGCCACTACAGCCTCCCGTGCCGCGCGTGTCAGACACCCCGAGCGGGGTCGGTGAGCACGTGCACCAGGTACTCGACGAGGCGCCGGCGCGACGCCTCGGCCTCGTCGGCGCTCCACGTCTGGAACCCGCTGCCCGTCTTGAAGCCGAGCTCCCCCGCCGCCACCTTCTCGCGCAGCAGCGGCGACGGCTCACCCGAGGCCTCGAGATGAGGCAGGATGTAGTCGTGGATCGCCAGCGTGAGGTCGAGGCCGACCATGTCGGCGTTCTCCATCGGCGCGAGGATCGGCAGGCGCAAGCCAGGGCCGTAGCGGATACTCTCATCCACCGTCGCCGCGTCGGCGATGCCGTGTTCGACGATCGAGATCGCCTCACGCCAGAGCGCGTGCTGCAGGCGGTTGGCGACGAAGCCCGGTACGTCCTTCTTGCAGTCGATGGGCCGCTTGCCGACGCTGCGAAGGATGGCCATCGTCTTGTCGACGACCTCGTCCGCGACGTCGGCGGTGCGCACGACCTCGACCAGCGGGATCAGATACGGCGGGTTCCAGAAGTGCGTCCCGACCACACGCTCCTTGCGCTTCGCCTTGACGGCGATCTCGGTGATGCTCATCACCGAGGTGTTGGTGCACAGGATGGTCTCGGGCGGGCAGGCGGCATCGAGCTCCTCGAACACGTTCTGCTTGAGTTCGAGGTTCTCGAAAACGCACTCGACCACGAAATCCGCGTCCGCCGCGGCGCCGCGCAGGTCCGTGGACGCCCGGACTCGCCCGACCGCAGACTCCACGTCGTCGGGAGCTCCCAGGCCGTGCTCGGCCAGAAAGGCGAGGTTGGCGCGCACCGCTGCGGGCGCGCGCTCCACCGCCTCGGGGACGATGTCCTGGATCGTCACTTCGTGCCCGGCGAGGGCGAAGATCTGGGCGATGCCGACGCCCATCATGCCCGCGCCGATGACGGCCACACGCTCCTTGGCCACGGTCAGCCTCCTTGCTCGGGGCGGCGACTCAGGCGGCGGTGCTGCCGCCGTCGACCATGAGGATGTCGCCGGTGACGAAGTCCGACGCAGCCGAGGCCAGGTAGACGGTCGCGCCGATGAAGTCCTGCGGGTCCGCCGAACGGCCCCACGGGATGCGCTGCATGAAGATCTTGTAGAGCTCCGGGTCGTCGAGGACCTGCTGGGTCAGCGGCGTCCAGAAGATGCACGGGGCGATGGAGTTCACGTTGATGTGGTACGTGGCCCACTCGGCCGCCAGCTGCTTGGTGAGCAGGTGGACGGCGCCCTTGGCAGTGCCGTAGGCCGAATACCCGCCCGGGTGACCGAGCTCGCCGCGCACCGAGCCGACGGTGATGATCTTGCCGCCGCCCTGGGCGATCATCCGCTTGCCGACCGACTGGCAGACGAGGTAGGTGCCCTTGACCAGCGAGTCCATGACCTTCTGCCACTCGTCGATGGGGAACTCCTCGGCGGCGAAACGGTTGGCCTGGCCGGCCGCGCTGACGAGGATGTCGACCTTGCCGAACTCGTCGACGGTCTTCTGCACCATGGCCTCGACGCTCTCGGGGTCGGTGACGTCGCAGGAGATGGGCAGGACTTTGGTGCCGACCTCGGCGATGCCGGCCGCCGCCTCCTTGAGGTTCTCGGCGCGGCGGCCGGTGATCACGACGTCGGCGCCGTAGGCGGCCATGCCCTTGGCGGCGGCCTGGCCGAAGGCCCCCGAGCCGCCGGTGACGATCGCGACCTTACCGGTCAGGTCGAACAGGCCGCGCATCTTCTCGAGGCTCCAGATCTCACGCTCCATCGCACGTCTCCTCTCGCATCAGGTTCTCTCCTCGCTCCCCACTCGCGGCCAAAGTGCCCGCGATGCGGAACAGCGTATCCGAGATGCGAACATCCTTGCAGGTGCTCAGGAGGAGGTCAAGCCTATTTCGGACCCTCAGACGCGCGCCGTGAGCCCTCCGTCGACGTACAGGATCTGACCGGTCACGAAGCCGGCGGCGGGAGAGGCAAAGAAGATCGCCGGGCCGACCACATCGCCGACGTCGGCCCAGCGACCCATCGGGATGCTGCCGCACAGTGCGGCGGCGAAAGCCTCGTCGGCGAGGACGCTGCGCGTGAGATCGGTCTCGACAAAGGTGGGCGCGATCGCGTTCACGCGCACGCCGTGCCCGGCCCACTGCGCCGCCAGCGAGCGGGTCATGGAGTCGACCGCGCCCTTGCTGGCCGAGTACTCCGTCTGGCCGAACGTGGCGCCGAAACGGCCGCGCACGGAGGAGAGATTGACGATCGAGCCGCCGCCCGCGCTCGCCATGTGCGCGCCGAAGACCTGGCAGCAGATGAAGGTGCCCGTGGCGTTGACGTCGAGGATGCGCCGCCATTCGGCGACGCGAAGGTCCTCGGCGCGTGTACGCACGGTGATTCCGGCCGCGTTCACCAGGATGTCGACGCGCGAGAAGGCGGCCAGGACCTCGGCGGCCGCCCCGCGCACCGCCTCCTCGCTGGTGACGTCCATCGGCAGGCCGAGCGCTTCGTCGCCCAACTCAACGGCGAGCCGGGCGGCGCGGGCGCCGTCGGCGTCGGCGACCGCTACCTGCGCGCCATGGTCCGCAAGGCCGTGCGCGATGGCGCCGCCGATGCCGCCCGCTCCCACCACGACGGCGTGCCGGCCCTTGATGTCGAACAGGTTCATGCTCTTCTCCTCGTCACGGGATGCGGTCGTCGCAGACGCCTGCCGGGTCGCTCTCTCAGGCTCCTGCGAGCTTGCGCTGGACCTCGTCGCGCAGGTCGAGAAGCGCGGCCGCCACCTTATCCTCGTCCTGATAGAAGCGCGCCGCCGGCATCGGCACCGCGATCGAGGCGGTGCGCCCGTCGATATCGGTCACGGTCACGGCGACGGCGCAGATGCCCGGCCGCAGCTCCTCACGCTCGAAGCCGAGCCCGCTGGCGCGCACGTCCTCAAGTTCGCGAAGCAGGGCGTCGCGCGGCTTCTCGGCCCCGCCGAGAGTCGGCTCGAGGCGGGCCGGCAGGCGCCGGCGCAGCTCGTCGGGCGGCAGCTGAGCGAGCAGCACCTTGCCGCTGGCCATGCTGAAGGCCGGGAAGTGCGCCCCCACCCTGGCGATCGCCATGAGCTCACGATGCGGCGCCGGATGCTGGGCGAGAAACAGCACGCGCCAGCCGTCGAGTACGGCGAGGTCGACAGTCTCGTTGAGGTCCCGCGAGAGCCGTGCGAGATGCGGCTCGAGGACGGTGCGCAGGTCGTGCCGGCCGATCACCGCCAGGCGCAGCAGGCCGGGACCGAGCTCACGCTGGCCGCTGACCGGGTCGACACGCACGTAGCCGACCTGCTCGAGCGCGCTGCAGATGCGATGCACCGTGGTCTTGGGCAAACCGGTGCGCTCCGCCAACTGCGCCAGGCTCTGCCCTCCCCGCGAGTCGGCCAGAGCGCCGAGCACGGCCGCCGCCCGGTCGACTACCTGCATGCTGCCCTTGTCGCCGGCGCGGGCGGGCGCGTCAGGAATCGGCTTCGCCGACATGGGCCGGCCGCCGCTCCGCCGGGCCGGCCCCGCTCCACGGCCGCACCTCGACCAGGCACGAGTTCGCCGCCATCGCGTGCGAGCGCTTGAGCATCATGCGGCTCGGAGCCAGCAGGTTGATGCAGCCGCCGCGATCGGGGGACTCGCCAGGCTCGCCGACGGGGTCGTAGACCGCGGCCGACTCATAGGAGTGCACGGTGCCCGGCGGCACGCGCTCGGTGAGCCGTGCGGCGCAGATCACGGCGCCGCGCTCGTTGAACACCTCGACGAGGTCGCCGTCGCCCACCCCCCGCGCCGCCGCGTCGGCGGAGCTGATGCGCACGATCCAGTAGTAGTAGCCGTCGACCAGCACGCGATGGTCGGCGATGTCGTTGGCGGTGCTCTCCTTGCCGTCGCTCTGCGTGTGAAAGGTGTGCCGGGGATGCGGCGAGATCAGCTGCAGCGGGAACTTCGCGAACAGCTCGCTCGCGTGCGGCCCCTCCCAGGCGGGCACGTACTTGAGGATCGGCGCCCGCTCCGGGTCGTCCGGGTCGAAGCGCTTGAGGCTCGACGACTCGAACTCGAGCTTGCCCGACTGCGTCTGCAAGCCCTTGTGGAACTCGCCGGCGTAGTCCGCCGGCAACGGCGTGAGCTCCGGCGTGTCTTTGGCGCGGTCCTCGGCGAACCAGCGGAACGACACGGGGTCGCGGCGCGCCGGCGACGGCGCCGGGACGACGTAGTAGCCCTTCTTGACGAAGTCCTTCCACTTCACCGCCGTGGGTAGATCGGTGGCGTCGAAGAGCCGCTTGCACCAGTCGAGCTCGGTCATGCCCTCAGAATACATGGCGCCAAGCCCGAGCCTCGTGGCGAGGTCAAGGAAGATCTGGTAGTCCGAGCGCGACTCGCCGAGCGGCTCGATGCACTTGTGCTGCATCACGGCGACGCGGTGGTTGCACTGGGTGAAGGAGTGCTGGATGTAGCCGCCGCAGTTGGCGAACTCGCTGAAGTCCCAGCGCTCGAAGTT
>JBBQFA010000004.1:0-26836 GCA_038321515.1 Thermoleophilia bacterium
ATGGTCGCCATCGAGGTGGCCACGGCCAGCACCGCGAACGCCCAGAACGAGACGCGCCGCGCGCGCATCACGCGGTCGCGGAGGGCGCCGGCCTCGGTCTTCACCAGCAGCCAGGCAGCACCGTGCGTGACGATCAGGAGCAGCCCGGTCACGGCGACCAGCAGCGAATACGGATTGAGGAGCTCCAGGAAGGTGCCGATGTAGTCGCCGTTGGCGTTCATCGGCACCCCGCGGATGATGTTGCCGAGGGCGCAGCCGACGAGGATCGCCGGCACCAGGCTGCCCACGAAGAAGGCGCCGTCCCAGACCGTGCTCCAACTCGAGTCGCGGTGCCGGAACTCGAGCGACACGGCGCGCAGGATCAGGCCGAACAGCACCAGCATGATCGCCAGGTAGAAGCCGCTGAACGTCATGGCGTAGACCATGGGAAAGGCGGCAAAGATGGCACCGGCGCCGGTCACCAGCCACACTTCGTTGCCGTCCCAGACGGGACCTATGGACGCGCGCACGACGCGCTTCTCGTCCTCCGTTCTGGCGACGAACGGATACAGCACGCCGGCGCCGAGATCGAAGCCGTCGAGCACGACGTAGCCGGTGAGCAAGAAGGCGACCAGGAAGAACCAGATGCTCTCGAGGCTCATCACGTCACCTCCCTGCGCCGGCGGGCGCAGTCTGCCCGGCGGCTTTGTCAGCCTGCAGCATCTCGACGACATCGTCCGGCCCCTCGCGGATGATCCCGAGGAAGATCCGCAGCCAGGCGATGAAGAGGATCAGGTAGATCAGCCCGAACAGGCCGAGCGTCGTCCAGACCTCTCCGGCCGAGACGACCGGCGAGACACCGTCGCTCGTGCGCAGCAGCCCCTGGACGATCCACGGCTGGCGGCCCACCTCGGTGGCGGTCCAGCCCATGTTGATGGCGATGATCGGCAGCGGGAAGCACACGACCAACAGCCAGAGTAGCCAGCGGGCCTTCTCGAGCCGCTTGAGGAGGTGCATGATCAGCGCCAGCAGCATCACTCCGATGAAGACGAACGACAGAGCGATCATCAGGTGGTAGCTCTGGAAGACGATCGGCTCGGGCGGCCGGTCGGCGGCCGGGACGCTGTCGAGGCCGACGACCCTTGCGTCCGGGTTCAGGTGGAGCATCAGACTGAGGCCGTTCGGGATCGCGATCCCGGTAGTGTCGTATAACCCGGTGTTGCTGTCCTTGGTGAGCCAGCCGAAGAGCCACAGGTCGGCGCCATCCGTCGTCTCGGTCACGTTCTCGAAGGCAGCCATCTTGACCGGCTGGTAGTCGGCGACCACGAGGGCGTGCCAGTGACCGATGAAGGGCATGGCGGCGGAGGCGAGCAGACCGACCACGAGAGCCGTGACGAGGGCGTGGCGGGCCATGTGGAGATGGCGCCTCTTGAGCAGGTACCAGGCCGAGATGCTCGCCACGACGAAACACCCGGCGATGACGCAGGCGACGATCGTGTGCACGTAGCGCGGTGCAAAAGACGGGTTGAACGCCGCCGCCCAGAAGCTGGTGAGGATCGCCCGGCCGTCCTCGACCGCATAGCCGGCCGGCGTCTGCTGCCAGGAGTTCGCGATGAGGATCCACACCGCCGAGAGCAGCGTGCCGATCATCACCAGCCACGTCGAGGCGTAGTAGAAGCCGGCCGAGACCTTCTTGCGGCCGAGCAGCAGTACACCGAGAAACGTCGACTCGAGGAAGAAGGCCAGCAGGCCTTCAGCCGCCAGCGGCGCCCCGAAGATGCTGCCGACGAACCGTGAGTAGTCGGCCCAGTTGGCGCCGAAGGCGAACTCCATCGTCAGACTCGTGGCGACGCCGATCGCGAAGGTCGTCGTGAAGAGCTTGATCCAGAAGAGAGAAGCGGCCTTGTCGGCCGGGATGCGGCTCTTGTAGTAGCGTCGCTCGGAGAACACCATCATCAGCGCGAGCCCTATGCTGATAGGCACGAAGAGGAAGTGGTAGCCGATGGTGAATGCGAACTGTATGCGGGACAACAGCAAAGCGTCCATGCGTGTCCGCCACCTCCCTGCTGGCGATTGGACCGGCGCGGCGCGTTCCCCAACCGCCGTGGCTATGATATGAGGCTATTTTCACTACGCCGATGGTGCTATGTCAACAGCAAGTTGTGCCGCCAGTCACAAGCGCGTCGTCAAGCGCCGGCTCTCGAGTGCATCAGAAGTATTAAGGGGAGGTTAAGCAGCCTGTTCAGGCTACGGCACCCTGTGCTACAGTGCGCGTGGGCCGGCACCAAATGCTGGCCGTTCTGCTGTCTAGGAGGCGGGTCCAGTTGGCTGAAGAACAGCTCGAATGTCAAGAATGCTCGGCGCAGTGTGAGAAGGTCGTCTACCCGGCCGCTTGCCTCGCCATGAACTGTCGATTCCTGTACGCGTTCAAAGAAGAAGGGGAGACCTTCTTCGGCTGCATCGAGAAGGTGTTCCCGCACGAGATCGACCTCAAGATGTTCCAGGAGATCGAGCGCGGCAAAGGTGGCTTCGGCGTCGTCAAGGTCGCCCGCCATCCGCTGCCTCAGTGCTCGATCGCGGTGCAGAGCTGCTACGCCACCGGCGAAGGCCCGCTCTGTCGTAACATGTACTTCCGACGTCGCGACCGCCGCGAGGTGCAGACCGTCGAAGACTGAGGCACGCGCGTGCGCCGGTCAGGCCGGCGACGGAACAGAGGATTTGCAGGCGAAACCGCGGCAGAGCCGCGGTTTCGCCGTTTCCGGGGGCTGGTATACTGAGAAGTGCAGTCATCAAGGCTGCCCAGTTGGGGGCGAACAGGTCTCGACATGGGCTGTCCGAGGTGGGAGCAGCAGGCCGAGGTCCGGTGGCCTCGTTAAACTGCCGGAACACCATACTTGACGAGAGCAATCTCGCACTCGCCGCCTAGGAATAGGTGACGCATCGCGCCCGACTCGCCCACGGCCGGGATCAGCGGTGTCAGAACGTGGGCTGGGGTGTGGTCGCGCTGCTCCGAGCGAGCGCACCCGAGACTGATCGGAGCTGGCAGACGGCACCCGGCCGACGCGGGGGTCGCGAGCGAGACTAAAAGCGACGGCTAAGCCTGTAGAGACTCCGCTGAGGCGTCCGTGGACGCGGGTTCGATTCCCGCCGCCTCCACCACCACCCATCCCGTATACTTCGGGCGTGGATCCGCCCGCCGACATCATCAACGTGCCGCTGGGTCTCGCTCCGCCGCCGCGCCGGCCGCGCCTCCTCGACCCGCTGCCGATCAGCATCCTTCTCGCCCTCGTCTTCACGGCTGCCGGACTCGTCGAGTTGCTGACCCGGAGCTCCGCCGCCGCCGGCTACCATGACGACGGGAAGCTGCTGATCGTGCTGACCGTCGCGAGCGCTCTCACTCTCTCCGTTCTGTGGTGGTCTCCCCTCGCGAGCCTCTCTGTCGCGCTCGCACTACTCTGCGTCCAGTCGATCGCCGGCTATGAGTTCACGCAGGCCGCCGTGTGGGCCGTGGTCGTGGCCTCGTTCGCCACCGTAGCGTTCGACGAATGGCGACGCGCCGTCGCCGCCGGGTTCGTCGTCACGGCCGGCCTCGTCATCGTCTTTGCGACCATCCCCGACCTCTCGTGGCAGAGCGCGATCAGCACCTGGGCCTCGCTCTCGGTGGTCTGGGTGGTCGCGGTCGTGATCCGGCTGTATCGCGGGAGCATCGAGCGGGCCGAGCGGCGGGCCGCGCTCTTTGCGGCCGACCGTGAGGCCCGGGCCCGCGAGGCGGTCGCGGAAGAACGCGTGCGCCTCGCGCGCGAGCTCCACGACAGCGTCGGTCACGCCCTGAACGTCGTGGTGCTGCACGCGGGGGCCGCGGCGCGCGTTCTCGACGACCAGCCCGACCTGGTGCGTGAGGCACTCGGCAACATCGAGACGGCGGGCCGTCAGGCGCTCGGCGACATCGAGCGCATGCTCGGCATCCTCCGCGCCCCGGACGAGAGCATCGGCCTCGACGCGGCTCCGGGTGTAGCTCAGCTGGAGACCCTGTGCGAGCAGGTACGCGAGGCGGGTCTGCCCGTCGTGCTGCGGGTCGAGGGAGAGCCGGTGGCTTTGCCCTCGAGTCTCGACCTCACCGCATACCGGCTCGTCCAGGAGTCTCTCACCAACACGCTGAAGCATGCCGGAAAGACGCGTGCGTTCGTCACGCTCACGTACGGAGCGGACGAGATAGCGATCACGGTGCTGGACGAAGGGCGCGGCGCGGCCGCCGGGCCCGCCGAGGGCGGCGGGCGCGGCCTCGTCGGTATGCGCGAACGCGTCGCCACGTTTCGCGGCGACCTGGAAACTGGGCCGAGGCCGGAGGGCGGATTCGCCGTCCGCGCCCGGCTGCCCCTGCGATCGGAGGGAACATGAGTATCACGGTCGTGCTGGTCGACGACGAACAGCTCGTGCGCGTCGGCCTCAAGATGATCCTCATGGCCGAGCCCGACATCGAGGTCGTCGGCGAGGCCGGCGACGGTGCCGAGGGCGTGACGCTCACGCGGCGTCTGGACCCCGACGTCGTCCTCATGGACGTCCAGATGCCGGGCATGAACGGCATCGAGGCGACGCGCGAGATCGTCGCATTGGGGCGCGACGAGAGCTCGCGCGTGGTGATCCTCACGACGTTCGATCTGGACGAGTACGTCTACGAGGCGCTGAAGGCCGGCGCCAGCGGCTTTCTGCTCAAGCGCACCCCGGCCGAAGACCTCGTCACCGGCATCCGCGTGGTCGCCGAGGGCGATGCGCTGCTGGCTCCGTCGGTGACGCAGCGCCTGATCGAGAGCTATCGCACGCGCCCGGATGCGGCCGCGCCGCCTGACGCCAGCGTGCTCGACGACCTCACGGCGCGCGAGCACGAGGTGCTCGTTCTCGTGGCCCGCGGCATGACCAACGGCGACATCGCCACTCACCTCTTCCTCAGCGAGGGCACGGTCAAGACGCACGTCAAGCGCATCTTCGCCAAGCTGGGCCTGCACGACCGCACGCAGGCCGTGATCCTCGCCTACGAGGTGGGGCTGGTGCGTCCCGGCGAGACGCCCGCCGACTGAGGCGCCGGGAGTCGCCGCCGGGCCTGACGTACCCCCACGGGGGTACGCTCGCCGGCCCGAGAATCCCCCCGCCAGCCGACCCGAGGTTCCCGCTCCGGGGTGACGACGCGACGGACCAGCGCCGGTAGGCTTTGTTCGTACTCGGCAGAGACCCTCGGAGGTACGACCGTGAACGACTCGCTCGCCCGCCGGTTCTTCGGCGTCGTCGTGCGGCCGCGCACGTGGCTCAACATCGTCTTCCAATGGCTCGCCTTCCCGCTCGGCCTGTTCTACTTCGTCTTTCTCGTGACCGGCCTCTCGCTCGGGCTCGGCCTGGTGATCATCTGGGTCGGCATCCCGATCCTGCTCATCGTCACCGGGGCGTGGTGGCTGTTCGGCGCCTTTGAGCGTGTGCAGGCGCGCTACCTGCTCGGCGCCGACGTGGGCGGGGCGCCGCGTGATTGGGAGAAGGTCAACGGTGTGTGGGCGAAGCTAAAGGCGCACTTCGGCAGCGCCGCCACCTGGAAGGATCTCGTCTACCTGTTCGCCAAATTCCCGTTCGGCATCGTCTCGACGTCGCTGCTCATGACGGCGGTGCTGATGATCGGCTGGTTCTTCGCGCTGCCCGCTTTCGCGATCTGGCGCGTCCCGCTGGTCAACGGCACGTGGGTGCCGCCGCTGTGGTTCGCGGCTCTGGCCGTGCCGCTCGGCATCTTCGTCTTCTTCGTCTCCCTGCACCTGCTTAACGCCTGGGGCTGGGTCTGCGCCCGCTGGGCCGAGGCGCTCTTCGGGCCGCCGGAGCCGGCGGCCCCCGCGGCACAGCCGCCGGCGCCCCTGCCGCCGGTCGTCGCCCCGGCCGCTCAGCCACAACACGACCGGCCGTGAATGCCGTGGAGGTGACGTGATGTCGGACCACCGCACACTCAGGATCCTGAGGACGTCGCTTGCTCTGGTCGCGCTCGCGGTCGGGCTGGTGCTGCTCGGCCTCGCGGTCGCCGGCCCGGCGTCGGCGGCAAGCGCGCCGCCGGCGTCGATGAAGGACGCCGTCGTCAAGGCGGGCGAGGACATCACGATCGCCCGGGGCGAGACTGCCGCCGGAGCGGTGGCGTTCGGGGGCGACATCACCGTCAACGGCACGGTGCAAGACGCCGTGGTCGCCTTCGGCGGCGACATCACCGTCAACGGCACCACGCGCAACGCCGTCGTCGCCTTTGGCGGCGACGTGGTTCTCGGGCCGACGGCCGTCGTCGGCGCGAACATGAGCTCCTCCGAGGACTCCATCGTGGCCTTCGGCGGCAGCGTCACCAGCGCCCCCGGCGCTCGCGTGGTCGGGCAGACGAAGACCTTCGATGGTCCCGGCTGGGGCGCTGCCGTCGGCTGGGTGACGCAACGGACCGTCTTTCGCCCTTGGTGGGGCTTCAGCGTCATCGGGTGGGTCATGCAGACCGCCATCTTCCTCGTCCTCGCGCTCGTCGCGGCGGCGCTCATGCCCACGCAGATGCGTGCGGCGCAGAGGCAGCTCGGTCGTCAGCCATGGGCGTCGCTGGGCTGGGGTGCTCTGACCTTCTTCATCGTGGTCCCCGCGATCCTCGTCGTGCTGGTGATCAGCGTCATCGGCCTGCTCCTTGTCGTCCCCTACGCCCTGTTCGTGACGCTGGCATACTTCTTCGTCACGACGTCGGTCGGCGCGTTCATCGCCCAGCGCGTGCTCTCCGGTGGCGGCCGCAAGGACAACCTGATGCTGGCCGTGACGCTGGGTGTCGTGGGCACGACGATCGTCTCCCGCATTCCGGTCGCCGGCCCGCTCGTGCTCGCCGCGATGATGGTCTTCGGCAGCGGCGCCGCCGTGCTCGCCGTGGTCGAGTGGCGGCGGGATCGCAGGCCGGCGGCGATCACGGATGCCGCCGGCGCGGCGGCCTATCCGGCGACCGCACCGGTGGCGCCCGCCGACACGACCTTCGCGACGCAGGCGCTGCCGCCGGTCGCCCTCGCGGATGCGCCCGTCGCGACGCAGGCGCTGCCGACTGTCGTTCTCGTAGAGGCAGCGAGACCAGCGTTGCCGACGACCGCTCTGATCGAGACGGTGTCTGGGCCACAGGTTCCGCCCCCGGCCTGGACCGACCAGCCGCCGGATCCGGAGCCGCCGGAGCCGCCCGAACACCTGGCCGGCGAGGCGACCTGAGGCCGGCCGGCGGCCGCGCGTCGCCAGCATCACCCTACGGGGTTCCGCGGGCTTGCTCGCGTGGCATACAGAAGAGAAGTGAGGTGACCGGCCGCGCCGCGAGGCGCGGCCGGTCACCAGCCGCCGGATCCGGTGGCTCGAAGTAAGGGGGAGACGTGGACCAGCAGACCGACACGACCGTTCCGGCCGGCGGTGCCGCACCGACGACCTGCGAGACCGGCACGACCATAGGGCTCGAAGACGCGGTCGTCCAGGCCCGCGGGATAGACAAGGACTACGGCAGGGGCGACGCCCTCGTGCGTGCTCTCGTCGCCGTGGACATCGATCTGCAGCGCGGGGCTTACACCGCGATCATGGGACCGTCCGGGTCCGGCAAATCGACCCTGATGCACATCCTTGCCGGGCTCGACCGGCCCACCGGCGGCAACGTGTGGATCGACGGCCAGGAGATCACGTCGCTCAAGGAGCGCGCCCTGACGCAGCTCAGGCGCGACAAGATCGGCTTCATCTTCCAGACGTTCAACCTCCTGCCGACGCTCAACGCCGAGGAGAACATAGTGCTGCCGCTCACCATCGCGGGCCGGAAGGGAGACAGCGCCTGGATCAAGGAGCTGGTCGACACCGTCAAGCTCGGCGACCGCCTCACGCACAAGCCCTCGGAGCTCAGTGGCGGTCAGCAGCAGCGCGTGGCTGTGGCGCGGGCGCTCGCCAGCCGGCCCGCGGTGCTCTTTGCCGACGAGCCCACCGGCAACCTCGACTCGCGCACCGGCGAGGAGGTGCTCCGGCTCCTGCGCCACTCGCGCGATTCACTCGGCCAGACCGTCGTGATGGTCACCCATGACGCCCACGCCGCGACCTACGCGGACCGCATCGTCTTTCTCAAGGACGGTGCCGTCGCCCACGACTGCGGCCGCCTCGGCAGGGACGAGATCTACGACGTGATCAAGTCGCTGGAGGATGCTGGATGATCCGCATCGCCTGGCGGAGCCTGACGGCGCACAAGCTGCGCACTATCCTGACGACGCTGGCGATCCTGCTCGGCGTGGCGATGATCAGCGGCACGTACGTCCTCACCGACCAGATCGACAGAGGCTTCCAGCAGATCTTCACCGATGCCTACAAGGGCACCGACGTCACCGTCACGCGCAAGCAGTCGTTCTCCGGCGCTCAGATGGCGAACGCGACGGCCGGCCTGCCGGAGACCCTCGTGGACGAGGTGAAGAAGGTCCCCGGCGTGTCCGTGGCCGTCGGGTACGTCACCGGCTCCGGCGCCGTGGCCGTGAACGGCAAGGTGGTGGGCACGGGAGGCGCGCCGACGCTGTTCTTCTCCTACAGTCCCGACCAGGCCAAGCTGCAGCCCAACACCTTCGTCCAGGGTGGGCCACCGACTCGCTCCGGCGAGGTGGGCATCATCGAGAAGCTGGCGAAGGACTCCAGGCTCGGTGTCGGGTCGAAGCTGCAGATCATCACCCCGGCGGGGGCCAAGACGGTCACCGTGTCCGGGGTGTTCACCTTCGCGGCGCAGTCGTCGCTCGGCGGCGCGCTGATCATCGACACCACGCTGCCCGACGCGCAGAGCTGGTTCGACATGAAGGGCCGCGTCTCGCAGATCGACGCGAAAGCGGTGGCCGGTGTCTCTCCCGAGACGCTGGCCGGGCGAGTCCGCGACGTGGTGCCGCCCGGCGTCGAGGTCAAGACCGGTGCTCAGGCCGCGGCCGACCAGACCAAGCAGCTCAGTGACGCCATCGGCACCTTCTTGAAGCCGGCGCTGCTGTCCTTCGGCGGCATCGCCGTGCTCGTCGGAGCGTTCATCATCTTCAATGCCTTCTCCATGACGGTGGCTCAGCGGCGACGGGAGTTCGCCATGCTGCGTGCCCTGGGCGCGTCGCGCCGACAGGTCATGGTGAGCATCACCGTCGAGGCGCTCCTGATGGGCGTGCTCGCCTCGTTGCTCGGCATGCTGGCTGGGCTCGGCATCGCCGCCGCCGTGAACCAGCTGTTCCAGGCGATGAAGATCGACATCCCGCAGAGCGGGCTGGTGCTTGCGCCGCGCACCATCGTCATCGCGCTCGTGGTCGGCGTCCTGGTGACGCTGCTCTCGGCCGTGATCCCGGCGGCGCGCGCGACGCGTGTGCCGCCCATGGCTGCGCTGCAGGAGGGCGCCACGCTGCCGCCGTCGCGCTTCGCCCGCTACTCGCCGTTCGCCGCTGCCGTCGTCGCGGCGCTCGGTGCGCTGTTCATCGCCGGCGGCATGTTCGGCCCCGGCGGGACCACCGCCCGGCTCGGGACGGTCGCCCTCGGCGCCATCTTCGTCTTCGTGGCCGTCGCCATGGTGAGCAAGTACCTCATCCGGCCGCTCGCGGGCACGCTTGGGTGGCCGCTGCAGAAGCTCGCGCCGGTCAGCGGCCGTCTCGCGCGCGACAACAGTGTCCGCAACCCAGGGCGCACAGCCGCCACTGCATCGGCGCTGATGATCGGTCTGGGCGTCGTGGTGTTCGTGGCCGTCTTCGCCCAAGGGCTGAAGAGCTCGTTCGTCGACAGCATCGACAGGACGGTGCGCGCCGACTACATCGTGCAGGGCCAGAACTTCATGCCCCTGCCGTCCGATACGGTCGGCCGCCTGCAGTCCGTGGGCGGCGTGAGCAGCGTGGCCGGGCTGGACATCCAGCAGGTGCAGGTGAACAAGACGATGACCGCGGTGAGCGGGATCGACCCGGCGACGTTCGCGCCACTGTGGCAGTTCGACTGGCGAGGCGGCGGCAACGACGCGCTGCTGCAGGAGCTCGGAACGAGCAAGGCGCTGGTCGAGGAACAGACCGCGTCGTCGCTCGGTCTCAAGACGGGCCAGGACTTCACGGTCACCACGGTCGACGGCAAACGAGCAACGCTCGTGGTCGCCGGCCAGTTCAAGGACCCGATGCTCTTGAACGGCATCGTCGTCAGCAAGGCCGGCTACAACGCGATCTTCCCCAAGCCACAGCTCTACATGGTCTTCGTCAAGAGCGACGCGGGCGCGGCCACGCCGCAGCAACTGACTGCCCTCAAGGCGTCGCTCGGCAGCGTGCCGACCGCCGATGTGAAGACGGTGGCGGAGTACAAGGACAGCATCGTGAAGCAGGTGAACCAGCTGCTCAACCTGCTCTATGGCCTGCTTGCGATGAGCGTCATCATCTCGACCTTCGGGATCGTCAACACCCTGGTGCTGGCGGTGTTCGAGCGCACGCGCGAGATCGGCCTCGTGCGGGCGATCGGCATGTCGCGCCGTCAGGTCAGGCGTACGGTCACCTATGAGAGCGTCATCACCTCGATCATCGGGGCACTCATGGGCATCTTCGTAGGGGTCGTGTTCGCGTGGGTCGTGTCGACCCGGTTCGCAGGTCAGGGGATCACCTTTTCGATCCCCGTCACGCAGCTCATCGTCTTTGTGATCCTCGCGATCATCGTCGGCGTGATCGCCGCCATCCTGCCGGCACGCCGGGCGGCGAGGATCGACATCCTCGAGGCGATCCACTACGAGTGAGGCCGGTGGGGTGGGACCCGCGGGTCCCACCCCACCGGATCTTCCGGGCAGGGGTGCCCCACGCCGCAAGGGCGCCCTGATGCTCTCTGAATCCTTCCTCATCGCCAGCGCATAGAAGTCGTCGCGAATGCATATGTGCAGCCTGCCACATGAGCACTGCAGGTTGTTTTTGCGTTCGATGCGGTCACTCGGTTACGATGCTCGAGCCAGTTCGAGTCACCTTGGAGGGAGCCACAGTGATCACGTACGTCGTCATCGCGCTCTTCGTCGCCGTCATGGTGGGCGTCGGGATCGCGAGCCGCAAGAAGACCAGAGACGTCAACGAGTTCTTCCTCGGCGGTCGCGATGTCGGCCCGTGGCTCTCGGCGTTCGCCTACGGCACTACCTACTTCAGCGCCGTGTTGTTCGTGGGGTACGCCGGCAAGATCGGGTACGGCTTCGGACTGAGCTCGCTCTGGATAGCCGTCGGAAACGCCCTGGTCGGTAGCCTGCTGGCGTGGGTCGTGCTCGCCAAGCGCACGCGACTCATGACGACGCGACTCGGCGCCATGACGGTGCCCTCTTTCTTCAAGGAGCGGTTCGGGTCCAACGGCCTCAAGATCGCGGCGGCGCTCATCATCTTCGTCTTCCTGGTCCCGTACTCAGCCTCGGTCTACACCGGACTCGCGTATCTGTTCGAGCACGTCCTGGGGATCGACTTCAGCGTCGCCCTGTGGGGCATGGCGATCCTGACCGCCGTGTATCTCGTGCTCGGCGGCTACATCGCGGTAGCTCGCAACGACCTCATCCAAGGCATCGTCATGTTCGTCGGCGTCATCCTCATGGTCGGGTATATCCTGCGGACGCCGGAGGTCGGCGGTCTCAGCGCCGGCATCGACAAGCTGAGGGCGGCGGCTCCGCCCGTCGTGGACGCGTGGCCGGCGTGGGGCCTCTCGCCGTTCGGCTGGACCGCCTTCCTGCAGTCGCCGGCCGTCGCTCTGGCTTCACTCGTCATCCTCACCAGTCTGGGTGTCTGGGGCCTGCCGCAGATGGTGCACAAGTTCTACGCCATCCGCGACACCCAGATGATCCGCCCGGCGATCGTGATCTCGACGGCCTTCGCCGGGCTCATGGCCGGCGGCGCCTACCTCACCGGCGCCCTGAGCCGCCTCTTCCCGGGCATCCCGGAGCTGGCGGCGACCAAGCAGTTCGACCAGATCATGCCCACGGTGCTCACCGACGCGCTCCCCGAAGCGCTGGTCGCGGTCATCCTCCTGCTCGTGCTCTCCGCCTCGATGAGCACGCTCGCCGGGCTGGTCATGATCTCCGGGTCGGCGATCACCGTCGATCTCGTGCAGGGCGAGTTCAAGAAGGATCTCAGCCGGCGCGGGGCCGTTACACTCCTCCGCGCCCTCATCGTCGTCTTCATCATCCTGTCGGTCGTGCTGGCTCAGCAGCAGTGGCAGCTCATCGTGAACCTCATGGCCCTGTCGTGGGGCGTCGTCGCCGGGTGCTTTCTCGGACCGTTCGTCTGGGGCCTCTTCTGGCGCCGCGTGACGGCTACGGCCGTCTGGGCCAACTTCGTCTTTGCGCTGGCGTTCATGGGCGGGCTCGGGTACTACTATGCCGCCGACAAGGCCACGGCCGCCTACGTGCCGGTGCTGGCCGCACTAACGCTGCTGGCGTCGCTGGTGATCACGCCGCTGGTGAGCGTCTTGACGCCGGCGCCGGCCGCCGACGTCGTCGAGCGCGCCTTTGCGCTCCGCGACGTCGAAGCTTCGGCGTCGGGCCCCCGCACCGGGGAGACCGTGCCGGAAGGCGAGTCGGGCTGACGTCCTGCGGGGGCCCGGCGTGGACTCACGCCGCCTCGGGTATCATGCGCAGGCACGGCCTACAGCTCCCGCCCCGGAGGTGAGCGCCATCCAGCTCCTCGACGATCAACACTGGCACGCGCTGTCGCGGCGGGAAGTCGTCGATCTGCTCGAGACCAACGCCGACGATGGTCTCGACCTGTTCGCCGTCGAGCGCCGCCGCGCGCAGTTCGGGACCAACGAGTTGACGCCGGCGCGCGTACGGCTGCCGTCAACGTGTTCATGTCTGTCCAGGCCTTCTACCTGTTCGCCTGTCGCTCGATGAGGCGCTCCTTGTTCACGTACAACCCCTTCAGCAACCCGGTGATCCTGCTCGGTGTCGCGGCGGTGATTCTCCTGCAGCTTCTCTTCACGTACGCGCCGTTCATGCAGACCGTGTTCGATACCGCGCCGATGAGCGCGTTCGAGTGGCTCGTGGTCGTCGCCATCGGAGCGGGGGTCATGGTCGTCATGGACCTGGTCGGCATCGCGCTGCGGCGCCTCGGCGTCGACTGAGGGGTCCGGCATGACGACGCCCTCCTTCGAGCAGGGGCCTATCCGTCCGCCGAGCGAGGCGCACAGCTTGCTGGTGCGGGCGATCCGCAACTGCGGCTGGAACCGCTGCACCTTCTGCCCCGTCTACAAGGGCGCGAAGGCCTCGCTGCGCGCCGTTGAAGACGTGCTCGCCGACGTGGACGCGATGGCCGCGGCGGCGGACGTTCTCAGGCGGCACGGGGTGGGGGCGGTGCACGACGACCTCGTGCCCAGTGAGGCGTACCAGGTGGCGCTGTTCCTGCGCGACGGGAGCCGCCACGTCTTTCTCCAGGACGCGGACCCGTGCGCCCTGCGGCCAGAGAAGCTGGCGACAGTGATCCGTCGTGTGCGCGAACGCTTCCCCTCCGTCGATCGGGTGACGACCTATGGGCGCGCCGCCACGCTGGCGCGGCGCACGCCGGAGCAGGTCGCGCTGCTCGTCGAGGCCGGCCTGACGCGAGTTCACCTCGGGCTCGAGTCGGGCGCCGACGAGGTGCTGATGGCCATCGACAAGGGCTGCAGCGGCGGCGACCTGATCGGAGCCGGCGAGAACGTCGTGCGCGCCGGCCTCGAGCTCTGCTTCTACCTGATGCCCGGGCTCGGCGGCCGCGATGCCGCCGCCGCACACGTCGCGGGCTCCGCCCGTGTCCTCCGCGCGGTGGCCGCGGCCGCGCCCGCCGAGCGCCCGCTGGTGGTGCGCCTGCGCACGGCGGCGGTCGTGCCCGGGACGCCGCTCGCCGCGCGCGAAGCCACCGGCGAGTTCGTCCTGCCCGACGACGTCGAGATCGCGCAGGAGCTTCACGACCTGCTCGAAGCTCTGGGCGACGCTCGCGTCGAGCTGCGCTCGGATCACGCGCTCAATCTGCTTCCGGGCCTCGAGGGATCATTGCCCGACGACCGCATCCGTCTGATCGCCATGCTGGACGCCTTCTTGTCGCTGCAGCCGGACGAGCAGGCGCGCTTCGCCGTGGGCGCCCGCCTCGGGCTCTTCCGGTCGCTCGACGACCGCCTCGATCCGGCGCGGCGCGCGCATCTGGAGCAGCAGATCGGCGACTATCGCGACGCGGCGCCGGACGAACTGCTGCGGGCGGCGACCGCGCTCCGCTCCCGCTTCATCTAAAGAGTCGTCTCGCGGTCGGCGTCCGCTGGACTCTCGCCCGGTCTCGGCCCGTGGTCCGGCAACGCGCGGATGTCGCCGGTGAGGTACCTCTGCACCGTCGGGCCGATCGCCGCCACCAGCTCGTCCACGGTCGCCGAAGCCAGCGGTTCGATGCCGGCGATGTAGCGCATCATCGCGAGGCCGATGAACTGCGAGCCGACGAGGGTGGCCCGAAGCTCCGCGTCGTCGGCTCCGAGCGCCTCGGTGATCGGACCGAACACCCTGTGGCCGAGATAGTCTCGCACCAGAGCCATCGCCGTCGCGTTGGTCATCGCCGAGCGCACCATGGCCACGAGCGGGCTGCGGCTCTCCGGGGGTTCCCAGGCCTCCAGGAACGTCCGCACGATGGTGGCGCCCATGTCGGAGGCGTCGCGCTTCATCACTCTCGAGAGAACCGCACCTGGCTCCACCGGGATCTGCAGCGCGGCGCTGAACAGCTTGTCCTTGGTGCCGAAATAGTGGATGACGAGAGCCGGATCGACCGAGGCTATCGCTGCGATCTCGCGGATCGTAGCGCGGTCGTAGCCGCGCGCGGCGAAGCAGGCGCGGGCGGCCTCGAGGATCGCCGCGCGCGCGCCGCTCTCGCCTGGCCGGCGGCCGCCGCGGCGGCCGGCCTGGGTGGCCGGCACGGCTGCCCGGCACTCGTGATCGCCGGCGCTCATGTCTCCATCATCGGCTCGCCGGCCTCGGCCGCCTCGGCCTCGCCCATGGCCTTCAGGCGCTCGGCCCGGGTCATCTCGCTGTGACCCTCGTGTTCGCCGAGTCGCCGGCCCGTGAACAGGGCGGGGATTACGGCGAGTAGCGCGGCCAGCGCCGCCGCGTAGAACGGCCACGTGAACGAGCTGGCGATGTCGTCTCTGAAGATCGTCGCGGTCGCCAGCCGTATCCTCTCCTGCTGCCGCGCCTGTGGTGAGCCGGCCGGGGCCGCCGGGACACCCTTGATCGGGTCGGTGGTGAGGCCGGCCGAGCCGCCGCTGCCGGCGGCCGACTTGACGTTCTTGATGATGGCCGCCGTGTACATGCCCTTCTCCGGCTGGGTGAGTTGCGGCTGGGCGGCCACGAAGCCGACCGCCTGTCTCGTCGCGTGCTGTCCGTTCACCGCTACGAAGTGCGTGAAGAGCGCGACGAGCACGGCCACGCCGATCGTGAAGCCGACCTGACGCATCGTGTTCAGCGAGCCCGACCCGACGCCTCGGACCTCGGGCGGGAGCGAGGCCATCGAGGCCGCCGACAGGGTCGGCATGGCGAGCCCCATGCCGACGCCGATGAAGGCGGCCCGCCAGACGACGTCGACGAGCGTGGTGCCGCCCCCGAGCTGTGCGAGCAACACGAGACCGACGGTGAAGAACGCGGCGCCGGCGGCCGCGGGGAGGCGCGGCCCGATGCGGTCGTTTAGCCGTCCCGCGTTGGGCGCGATCACGAGGGCGATCAGCGGGATCACCGTCAGCGCCATCGCGGCGCGAAGCTCGGAGTAGCCGAGCACCGAGACGAGGAAGATGACGATCATCAGGAACGTGCCGCCCATCGCCATGCCCATGAACATGATCGAGGTGTTGGCGGCTGTGAACGAACGGATCCGCAGGAGCTTCACCGGGAACATCGGCGACGGTGTGCGCATCTCCCACCACATGAACAGCGGGAACGTCACGAAGGCGACGAGGAAGAGGGCCACGATCCGCGACGCCGTCCAGCCCCAGGCGTCGCCCTGCACCAGCGCCAGGGTCAGCGCGAAGAGACCGACACCGGAGATGAGGATGCCGGGGATGTCGATCCCGCCTTGCGCCTTGGCGTGTCGCAGGCCGGCCGGGACCACGAGGGCGCAGACCACGACCGCAGCGATGCCGACCGGTACGTTGACGAAGAAGATCCAGGACCAGTGCCCGTACGAGACGAGCACACCGCCGAGAACGGGCCCAACGGCCGCCGCGGCGGTGCCGAGGGCGCCCCAGATGCCCACCGCCATGCCCTGCTGGCGCTTGGGAAAGGCGCCGAGCACGATCGCCAGCGAAATGGTGAGCAGGGCGGCGCCGCCGAGCCCCTGGCCGACGCGAAAGGCGATCAGCCAGTCGATCGTGGGTGCGAACCCGCACAGCAGCGAGAACAAGGTGAACGTGACGAGGCCGAACATGAACACTCGCTTCTGCCCGTAGCGGTCGGCGATGCGTCCCATCGAGAGGAAGCACACGGCGAGCACGAGGCTGTAGGCGTTGAGCACCCACGAGGCTTTGGTCAAGGTCGCCCCGAGATCGGCGGTGATCTTCGGCATCGCGATGTTGACGATCGTCACGTCGAGCAGCCCCATGAACATCCCGATGGAGACGGCGACGAGGATCCACCACTTGCGTGGATGCCCCTGGTCGATGGAGCCGGCGGCGATGGTGTCGGTCACTAGATTGTCCTTTCGGTTGGGCTGTCACCGGCGCGCGCGAGCCGGACGAACGTCTCTTCAAAGGTGGCGGGGACGAGGCTGAGACGGGCGGTGACGTGACGCGCGTCGAGCGTGGCCCGCACGCGCGCCACGTCGCCGCCGGCCACGCGCAGCCCGCGCCCGACGAGAGCGACGGGCAGCCCGGCGTCGTCGAGTGCGGCAAAGGCGTCGTCCCAGTCGCCGGCCGCGACCGCCACGGCGGTCCCGTCGCCGATGATGTCGGCGAGCGTGCCTTGCGCGACGACGCGTCCGGCGGACATCAGCACAAGCCGGTCGCATTCGCTGGCCTCGTCGAGGTGGTGAGTGGTGACGAGTGCGCCGGCACCTGCGCGTGCGGCCTGGTGGATCGTCTGCCAGAGGGCAGCCCGGGCGTCCAGGCCGACGCCCGAGGTGGGCTCGTCGAGGACGAGCAACTCGGGCTCGTGCGCGAGCGCCGCGGCGAAGGCGAGGCGGCGGCGCAGGCCCAGCGGCAGATCGCGAACGAGGGTGCCCTCGGCCTCGGCCAGAGCGGGCTCGAGCGCCGGCGAAGGGCTGCCGAAGGCACCGGCGATGAACGCCACGTTGTCGGCCACGGTCAGGTCTTCCCAGAGGCCGAGGCCTTGCGGGACGTATCCGAGTCGGCGCCGGGTGGTGCGCGCCGGTGTGGTCCCGAAGAGAAGTACGCTCCCGGAGGTGGGGCGGAGCAGCCCGAGCAGAAGCCGGATGAGGGTGGTCTTGCCGGCTCCGTTGGCGCCGAGAAGACCGACCACCTCGCCGGCCCGCACCTCGAGGTCGACGCCGTCGACTGCCGCGAGCGCGCCGAAGCGGAGCACGACGTGCCGCGCCGCGGCCAGCGGCTGGTCGCTATCGGGGGCGGCGGTGGCCGGCGGCCGCCCGTCCGCGCGAGCGGCCGCGGCGGTGCGCCGGGGGGTGACGGAGCGGGTCGCATCGCCGCCGGGGTCGCCGAGCGCCGCATCGAGGTCGGAGGGGTCGCCGAGGAGGCGGGGCCGGCCGGTCTCGAGCAGCAGCACGCTGCCGGCCCGGCGCGCCTCGTCGAGGTACGTCGTGGAGACGACGACCGCGGCGCCCGCCGCGGCGGCTCCGGCGATGAGGCGCCAGAGGTCGGTGCGGCTCACCGGGTCCACACCCGTCGTGGGCTCGTCGAGGATCAGCAGGTCGGGTTCGTGGAGCATGGCGAGCGCGAAGGCCAGCTTCTGACGCATTCCCCCGGAGAGGCGCCCGGTCAGCCGGCTCTCCGTGCCCTCGAGGCCGATGCGGACGCTGAGCTCGGCCCAGCGGCGCGCAAGCCCCTCGTCGCCGAGGCCGTAGGCCTGCGCGACGAAGCTGACGTTCTCGGCGACGCTAAGGTCGTCGTAGATGCCGGAGGCGCCGGCGACGTAGCCGATCCGGCGCCGCTCCGGACTCTGAACGCTCCCCGATGCCGGCCGCACGACGCCGGCCAGGGCGCGCAGCAGTGTCGTCTTGCCGGCGCCGTCGCCGCCGATCACCGCGGTGACGGCGCCGGCGGGCACGACGAGGGTCACGCCCTGGAGTGCTGTGCGCTTGCCGTACCGAACGGTCAGGTCCTGCACTCCCCAGGCCGAGTCGACACGGGTGGCCGGCGCCGTCGTCACGGCGTCGTGCTTGCCGGTGCTTCGTCGGCTTCGGCCGAGTCCGCGGGCGCGACCCCAGCCGGGGCCAGGTCGCGGCGAAAGCGCAGCGTGGAGGCGGTGAAGACGCCCACCGCCATGACGGCGAGCACGAAGAGCGGGATCCAGAGCGCGCCGATCGGGGTCCCGCGTACCATCACGCCGCGCGCCACCTTGATGAAGTACGTCAGAGGCAGCAGGTAGCCGATCCAGCGCACCCCCCACGGCATCGAGTAGAGCGGGAAGAAGAGGGCGCTGAGGAGGAACTGCGGCAGCATGGTCATCATCGCCAGCTGGATCGCCTGCCCTTGCGTCTGTGACACGGTGGAGATGAGCACCCCGATACCGAGCGTGACGAAGAGGAACAGCAGGGAGCCCAAAGCGAACGTGGCCACGGATCCGCGGAAGGGGACGTCGAAGAGCAGCATGCCCGCGACGACCACGACGATCATGTCGACGGCGGCGATGATGAGATACGGCGCGATCTTGCCGAGAAAGACGTCGCGCGGGCGAAACGGCATCACGGCAAGCTGCTCCATCGTCCCGCTCTGCCGCTCGCGCACGACGCCGAGCGCCGTCGCGACGGTGCCGACGAACACGAGGATGATGCCGCAAAGGCCGGGGATCATGATCACGGCGGTGCGCAGGTCGGGGTTGAACAGGACGTCGACCTTCGCGCCGGAGATCGCCGCGCTCGCGCCGCCGCCGGTAGGCGCGCTCGGCTCGGCCGCGCCGGAGGCGCCGGTACCGGCGCGGAGCTCCGCGATGCCGCGCAGCGCCGCCTGTGCCGCAAAGAGTTCGGTGCCGTCCAGGAGCACCTGCGGCGCCTGGCCGGCCTGCGCCGGGGTGACGACGGCCACGACGGCGTCGCCGCGTTTCAGTGCCTCACGGGCGCTTGCGGCTCCCCCGCTGACATCTGTGCCGACGACCCGGAACTGCGGTGGCAGCGCGGCTGCCACCAGTGCCGCGCGCTGGCCGACGACGAGCGTCGGAACCTGTTTGATGTCGAAGCTGGCGGCGTACCCGAACACGACCAGAAAGAGGAACGGCAGGAGGAAGAGCATCGCGAGGGTGCGTCTGTCCCGGCGTAGCTGCCGGAACTCCTTGACGGCGATGGCGCGCATGAATCTTCTCCCGATTCGTCGTGCGGCGGTCGTTTCGAGGTACCGCCGAGAGAACTCAACGCCCGTTGATTTCATCATCTGTTCAACGATACTGTCAAGGATCGAAGGCGCGGCCCGCGGAGGGTGATCCGGAGGAATCGGGGGTAGTCGCCGTCGCCGCGTGCCTTCCGATTCCGACACGTCGACGGAGGCTGTGAGAATCCTGCGCTTGAGCGGCAGAAGCTCCCGTGCTAGGTTGCGACTTCGCCCCGGCGCCGTTTCATCGCCGCCGTCGGGCCTAGCGCAAGCGCCCCGATCGCGCTTGCCCTGCCAAGGAGACGGACTGCAAGGCAGCCACCCGAGACGTCGTTTGCCGACCGCCGTGCTGGCACTGCTGTGCATGGCTGCGGCGGTGGTCGCGGCCGGGGCCGCCACGCCTGCGTTCGCGCGCACGGGGGACCTTCAGAAGGACCGCGAGAAGGCTCGTCGGCTGGCTGCGGATGTCGCCGCCCTTGACGGCCAGATCAGCGTCGCCGTCACTCGCTATTCGCAAGCGACGCGGGCGCTCGAGGCGGTCAAGGCCCAGCTCGGCGACAACCGGCGTCTGCAGCGCCTGGCCTATCGCGAGCTGAGCGTCGCTCGCGCGACGCTGATCGCGCGGGCGGTGGCGCTCTACAAGCACGAAGATGTGAGTTCCCTCGACGCGATGTTCGCCGCCGCCGACTTCGGCGACCTGGTCACGCAGCTCACCATGGTGCGAACGATCGCCCGTTGCGACCGCGACGTGCTGCGTGCGATCGAACAGACCAAGCTTGAGCTGGCCGATCGCTCCGTCAAGCTCGCGGCCGATGCACGCACCGCCGAAAAGCTGGTCGGCAGCTGCAAGACCGGCCTCGCGACCATTCGCCAGCGGCTCAACGAGCGGCATCTCATGCTCGATGGCGTGCGCTCCGACATCAAGCGGCTTGCGGCGCGGACCGTCGCCACGGCTCCTTCTCCCGCTCCGACGGTGGAGCCGCCCGCCCAGGGCGGTGACACGGTAGGCTCCGGACCGTGGTGGTCGTTCATCCAGAGCGCCGCCGCGAGCAACGGCGTCAGCGCTCGCGGGATGTACCGGCTGATGATGATCGAGTCGGGCGGCTCGGCGTCCATCGTCGGGCCGGGTGGCTACTACGGCCTCTTCCAGTACGCGCCCACGACCTGGAAGGGCTCCTGGAACCCCTTCCGGTCCTCCTCAATATCCGACGGTGCCGCTCAGATCAAGGCGACGGCCCTCGCGCTGCGGCAGGGCTACGGTCATGCCTGGTGGGACCCCTCCTACACGTGGGCGTTCCAGGCCCGCTGAAAGGCGGCTTGACGGCGCGTCTCCAGACGGTAGACTTCGTTCGGTTATGCTCGAAAGTGCTCGGATGGTCTCGGGTCGTGGTCGAGTCCGGCGGTCAGTCGGGCTTGGACTCGGGGTCTTCGCTCCATCGAGCTGACGCGAGATACCCGTGCAGGCACGGGGAAGGGTCGGGCGTCGTAGGATGTGAGCAGTGGGAGCCTCCGGCGCAGGATGGCAATTGTGGGTCGTTGAGCGCCCGACCGTTCTATCTCTTCACGCGGACGGCACGTGCGGCCGGGCCTACCACGCCCCACGTGCCGATCGTCTCGGCCGGCGTCTCTTGCTTCTCGTCCCGTGGCTGCTTGAGGCACGCCGTTTACCGATCTCGCGCTTGACACTGGGGGGTGCGCGCCTATGATGTGTTCGACTTTGTTCGGTCTTGCCGGGCCACAGGGCGCAATGTACTGGGGGAAACACAGTGACGTCGCCAGAAGCCCCGGAAGTCCATGAGATGATCCCCGCAGAGCGCCGCGCTCGCATCATAGACATCGTCAAGGAGCGGCAGGCGGTTCGCGTATCCTCGCTGAGCGAGGACCTGGGTGTCTCGGGGATGACCATCCGCAGAGACCTCGAGCGACTCGAGGTCGAGGGTGTCCTCGTGCGCACGCACGGAGGGGCCATACTCAAGCGCCATCTGATCGAGGAGTCCCTCTACGTAGAGCGCGTGGCGACGCGCACTGAGGAGAAGCGCCGCATCGCGGAGAGCGCCGCCGCCCTCATCGAGCCCGGCGAGACGGTGTTTCTGAGTTCGGGGACAACGGCCGCACAGGTGCTTCGTCACGTCGACCCTGCGCTCGAAGCGCGCGTCATCACGCACAACGTCGGCGCCGTGCAAGAAGCCCGGGGGCTGCGTCTCGAGGTCATCCTCGTCGGAGGGCTCTACCGCCCCAGGTCGAACGCGGTCAGCGGACCGCTCGCCCTCGAGCACGTCCACCGGTTCCACGCCAGTAGGATGCTGCTCGGCGTCGACGGATTCGATCTTGTCGAAGGCCTCACGACGCCGACGATCGGCATGGCGGGTGTGGAGCGCGCCATGATCGCCCAGACCCGTGGCGACGTCGTCGCCCTGGCCGATGCCTCCAAGATCGGCGTCGTCGCCGACGTGGTCATCTGCGCCCTCGATCGCGTGGACGTGGTCATGGTCGACGACGGCGTCGACGAGAGCGTGCGCGATGAGATCTCGCGGCTGGGATTGGGATGCATCGTCGTCTGAGGCCGGAGGCGCGCCGCACGCGTCACAACGACCGAACCGAGGCCGAGTGGACGCAGACAGGGCGAACGAACTCTTCGAGTTGGCCGAACGCATGGCGGCCGACGCCGGCGCGCTGCGCGACGCCATGAAGGTCGAGTTTCTGAGCGGCCAGCTCGCCGAGGTGGTCGCGACCGACTACGACCTCGGCGAGGTCCTCCGGGTCGAGCAGATCCTCGGCGGCTACACCAACCTCAGCTTCGCCGTCGTCGTGGCGACGCCGCAGGGCGAGCAGCGCTTCTTCGTACGCAAGTACAACCGCCTGAACACCGAGCGCGAGGTGCGATTCGAACACGCGCTCGTCAATCACATCAGCGGCAAGGGGTTCCACATCGCCGCGCAGGTGTTTCCCAGCAAGAGCGGTCGCACCTATGTGTCGCGCGAAGAGACGATCGACGGCGAGCGGGTCACCCGTATCTTCGCCGTCTACGAGATGCTTGTGGGCGAAGACAAGTACACCTGGATCAGCAACCGGCTGACTGACAAGGAGTTCGAGAACGGGGCGCGGGTGCTGGCGCGGTTCCACGCCCTCGCGCATGACTTCGATCCCGGCGACCTGGCCCGTGAACAGCCGCCGATCATGGACTTCGTGCGCCGGTTTCCGGCGATCTTCGAGGCCTACGCCGCCCAGACGCGTGGTACCGCCTTCGATGAGTACTACCTCGCCAAGCTGCCTGCCATCCTCGAGGCCGTCCGCCGGGGCGCGTTGTTGGAGGACGGCCTGAAGGGCATGCCGAGGGTCCCCGTGCACTGCGACTACCACCCCGGCAATCTGAAGTGGGTGGACGAGCAGGGAGTCGGGCTCTTCGACTTCGACTGGGCCAAGCTCGACTACCGGCTCTTCGACGTGGCGCAGGGCATCGTCTACTTCTGCAGCTCGTGGGAGGGTCCCGACGACGGCGATATCCGCCTCGACAAGGCGGGGATCTTCGTCCGCGCCTACCAGGACGAGGCTGCGCGCTTCGACGTCCCCGGCCCAATGGGCGCCGAGGAGCTCGCCCTGCTCCCGCGGATGGTCGCCAACGCCGATCTCTACATCCTCAACTGGGACCTGATGGCCTACTACGAGGACCCGACCGTCGATGTCAGCGAGTACCTGGGCTACCTCAGCCACCAGGTGCGGTTCATGGAGTACATCGAGGATCACCTGCACGAGCTCGCACACATCGCAGAGGAGGCATGACGGCATGAGGTTCGCCCAGATGCTCACAGAGGCGGAGGTCCGGCGCACGCACGAGGCTTCTCTCGAGGTGCTCGAGACGGTGGGTATCCTTGCCCACTTCCCGCCGGCCCGAGAGGTGTTCAGGAGCCACGGTTGCACCGTGGACGACGAGACGGGCCTCGTGCGCTTCCCGGCCGCAGTCGTCGAGAAGTACCGCAAGATGGCGCCGCCGAGCTTCACGTTCCGCGGGCGCGATCCGCGGTTCGACCGCACGATCCCCGACGATGGGCCCATCGTCGTCACGGGCTCGTCGGCGCCGAACGTGGTCGACCCCGTCACCGGCGTTGAGCGCCGCGCGACGTCGACCGACATCGCCAACATCGCTCACCTGGTCAACGAGCTGCCGGGGTTCGACGTGTTCAGCATCTCGACCTTGGCCGATGACGCACCGGAGGGGCAGTTCAGCCTGAGCCGGTTCTACCCGGCGCTCAAGAACTGCCTCAAGCCGGTGCGCAGCAACACGCCGAACATGAGCGACCTGCGCCAGGTCGTCGAGCTCGGCGAGATCATCGCCGGCGGTGCCGAGGCGTACCGCGAGCGTCCGGTGATCAACCATCACTACTGCCCGATGGTCAGCCCCCTCACCATGGACGTCGACTCGACCGAGGCCGTCATGTGGCTCACCGAGCGCGGCCTCCCCGTCTACACGACGGTCGTGCCGAACGCCGGGCTCACCTCGCCGATGACGCTCATGGGCACCCTGGTCGTCGGCAACGCCGAGTTCCTCGCCATCACCGTGTTCCAGCAGATGGTCAAGGAGGCGACGCCGGTGATCTACGCGAGTCTGCCCACCGTCGCCGACATGCGCACCGGCGCCTACGCGCCGGGCGCTATCGAGACCGGGATCCTGCTCGCCGCCCAGGCGCAGCTGGCGCGCTTCTACGGCGTGCCGTCGGGCGGCTACATCGGCCTCACGAACGCGCACTCGAACGACGCCCAGTCCGGCTTCGAGACCGGCATGAACACGCTGCTCGGCGTCTCGGCCGGGGCGACGCTGCTCAACATGGGCGGCCTCTTCAGCTCGCTCATGGCGTTCGACTTCGCCAAGGCGGTCGTCGACAACGAGATCGCCCTCATGGACAAGCGCGCCTACCGCGGCCTCGAGTTCAGCGAAGAGAACCTTGCTCTTGACGAGATCGCCGCAGTGGGCCCCGGTGGCAGCTACATGAGCCGCAAGCACACCAAGGCGCGCATGAAGACGACTGCCGTGCTCCCGAAGCTGGCCGCCCGCGATATGCGCGCCCAGTGGGAAGACGCCGGCAGGCCCGCCATCAACGACCGTGCGCTCGCCGAGGCGCGCCGCATCCTCTCGCAGCCGAACCCGGCTGTCTGGGACGGCGACCTCGACGCGAAGATCCGCGCTCACTTCGCCGGCCTTGTCGCCGGTGACGCCACACCGCTGGAGGCATGACACGAAGAGCTGAGACGAAGGCCTGAGAAGTGACGCGGCCGCCCTCGAGCGGCCGGCAAGAGACCAATCGGACCAAGGGGTGCACGAGAATGGCGGATGCAGATCATTTCGAGAAACTGAAGAACTCGATCGTCGACCAGGACGAGGACGAAGTCCTTGCGGCGGTCAACGCGGCCCTCGCCGACGGCGTCGCGGCCAAGGCGATCATCGACCAGGGCCTGCTGCCGGGCCTCAACGTCATCGGCGAGCAGTTCGAGTGCGAGGACATCTTTCTCCCCGAGCTGATGCAGGCGGCTCTCGCCTTCCAAACGGCGATGGTGGTCCTCGAGCCCAAGATCAAGGAGCAGGGCGCCGAGGGTGAGAAGAAGGGCAAGATCGTGCTCGGCACGGTCAAGGGCGACCTCCACTCGATCGGCAAGAACATCCTCAAGCTGCTCTACGAGACCTCGGGCTTCGAGGTCTGGGACCTCGGCATCGACGTCGACCTCTTCCAGTTCGTCGACAAGGCCAAGGAGGTCGACGCCGACATCATCGCCATCTCCGCGCTGCTCACGACGACACTCGTGGGCCAGAGGGACGTGATCGAGGCGCTGAGCGACCAGGGTAACCGCGACCGGTTCAAGGTGATCGTCGGCGGCGGCGCCACCACCAAAGAATGGGCCGAGACCATCGGCGCCGACGGCTGGGCGGCGACGGCCTACGAGGCCGTGACCCTGTCCGCGAAGCTCGTCTCGTGACGGCCCGTCCCGCGACCCCGACTCCCAGGAGCACGACATGATCGATTTGATCGAGGTCTTCGACCGCGCCGAGACCGGCCCGCTCACGTCTGAGACCGACTACTACATGAAGCGCTACGTGCCCAAGCTCAGCGAGCTGCTCGCGCGCTACAAGATCAAGTGGGACAAAGAGACCATCATCAACGCCGACGACGACCTCACGGACCGCGTCTTCCAGGCCGCCGTCGATCTGCTCGCCGAGGCCGGCGCCTACTGCCCCGAGACGAACCGCGTGATGCGGTTCACGCGCGATGAGATCCTCACGGCGTGCGCCGAGGCCCCCAAGGCGACCACGTTCGGCGAGCGTCGCGAGCGCAAGACGATGTACGGCCGGCGCCCCGACACCACCGACGACCGCCCGTGGGTGCACGTCGGCGGCGGCATCTACACGACCGACGAGCAAGTGTTCGTGGACACGGTCGAGAAGATGGCCTCGTTCAACATCGTCGACTCGGTGAGCGTGCCGTCGATCCTGCACCTGCGCGGCAAGGATTCACGGGTGCGCTCGCCGCAGGAGATCCTCTCCGCCTGCAAGACGGTGCGGCTGGCTCGCGAGGGCATCCGCCGCTCCGGCCGCGCGGGCCTGCCGATCATCAACGGCATCTCCGCGGCCTCTCAGCCGGCTTCGATGTTCGCCGCCACGTACCCTGAGTTCGGGCTGCGCCCGAGCGACGGCTTTCTCATCGACTTCCTCTCCGAGTTGGTCGTGGGCTACGAGGCGCTGCAGAAGGTCGCCTTCTACAACAGCATCAGCGCCAACATCGGCTCCACCTCCACGCCGCTCTTCGGCGGCTATGCGGGTGGCGCCGAAGGCGTGGCCGTCACGGCGACCTGCTACATGATCATGGGCAACCTGATCTTCCGTGGCAGCTACCACTACAACGCGCCGCTGCACAGCAAGCTGCACCTCTCGTCGACGAAGCCGCTCATCTGGGCGATCGCGATGTCGAACGCGGCCATCGGCCGCAACATGGGCTATCCGATGGTGAACCTGCCCTACCTCGGCGGCGGCTCAGGCACGAAGCAGTACCATTACGAAATGGCCTGCTATATGCTCGCCGTCGTGACATCCGGTGGAAACGTCTTCTCAGGTCATCCCGCCATGGCGGTCCAGTCGGACTCGCTGGTGCCTGACGACCACAAGTTCCACGCCGAGATCGGTCTCGCCGCCTCCAACCTCACGCGTGCTGAGGCCGAGCCGCTCGCCCAGAAGCTGTACCCGCTGTTCGGCGACAAGCTCAAGGATCCCGACAAGGGGCTGACGTTCCAGGAGGTCTACGACATGCAGACCAAGCGGATCATCAACGCCGACTACCAGAAGAGCATGGACGAGGTTCGCGCCGAGCTTGCCGAGATGGGTCTCGAGGTCCCGGTCTCG
>JBBQFA010000005.1:0-26141 GCA_038321515.1 Thermoleophilia bacterium
ACCGAGCAGCTCCAGCGCGAGGCGACGCAAGGCAAGGCGGAGGTGAGTCTCGTCGACGGCATCCAGGTGCGCCGGCAAGATGGGTGGGTGCAACTGCTCCCCGACGCCGACGAGCCCGTGTTTCACGTCTACGCCGAGGGCCTCGACCACGGCGTGTCCGAGAGCCTGGCCGAGACCTTTCTCGAGGTCGTGCGAGAGGTGATCCGGGAGTACTCCGCGTAGGACGCCGGGCGCGGGCGGCGAACCCTGCCGTACAATGGACGGCATGGAGACCCGCTCGCACGACGCTCAGCCGCACGCCGGCGCCCAGGCGCAGGGCCTTGCTCCGCCCGAGGATGGCGCCCCGCGCCGAGGCCGGCTTCGCCGGCTCGGCGCGTGGTACGGCCGCCACGTCTGGGCGGCCACGGCGATTCTGCTCGTACTCGTCGTGGTGGCCGGCTTCGCCATCCTGCAGGCGGTCACCTTGGGCCGCGTCGGCGAGGGCGTCACCGTGGCCGGCGTCTCGCTGCAGGGCCTTTCTCGCAGCGCCGCCGCCGAGGTCGTCGCAACGCAGGTGGCGCCCAAGGTCGCGACGGTCAGCCTCGACGTCGGGGGCGGCGAGCCGCTGACGCTCGGGCTCGCCCAGCTCGGCATTCGCGTCGACCATGCTGCTACTGCTCGGGCCGCCTACGCCGCCGGCCGCAGCCGCCTGCCCCTCGGCCTCAGCGTCTGGCTGCCCGCGGGTGGTCAGAAGGTCGCGCCCGTGGTCACCGTCGATCCCACGGCCTACGAGAAGGGCATCGAGGCCGTGCGAGCCGTCGTCGACATCGAGGCGGTCGACGCCGGCCTCAAACTCACCGGCGAGCGTGTAGCGGTGACCTCGGCCGAGGACGGCCGCGAGGTCGACGCCGTCGCCCTCGAACGAGCGATCCTGGCGGCGGTCAGCGCCGGGCGTGGCTACGCCGGCCCGGTCCCCACCAAGATCGTCGCCCCCGCCGTGAGCACCGTCGACGCGCAGTCGCGCGCCTCGGCCGCGGCGATCTACCTGGCGCGCCCGATCACGCTTCGCTACCGCTCCACGCAGGTCGTGCTCTCAGCCGAGCAGATGGCCGGCATGCTCAGCGTCAATACCGGCGCCGACGCGGACGCCTACCCGCTCACCTTTCGCAACGACCACGCCCGCGCCGAGCTGCACAAACTGTTCGCGTTCGCCGAGCGCCCTCCCGTCGACGCGACCGTCGAGGTGAGCGACAACGGCGCCGTCAGCGTCACCAAGAGCAGTGAGGGCGACGTACTCGACATGCCCGTCCTGCTTGAGAATCTCGACGACGCCGCCTCGGGCGGCGGGCTGCGCACGATCTTCGTCGCGCTCAAGCCCGCCTTCCCCAAACTCTCGACGGCCGACGTGGAGTCCATGGGCCTGGCCGCTCTGGGCTCGCAGTTCGTCACGTACTTCGACCCCCGCAACACCTCGCGGGCGGGCAACATCGCGCTCGCCGCGAAGCTGGTGGACGGCACCGTCGTCGCGCCGGGGGAGACATTCTCCCTGAACGCCGCCGTGGGGCCACGGACCAGCAACCGCGGCTTTGACTACGCGCCCGTGATCGCCGCCGGCAACGTGCTCCGCCAAGGCGTCGGCGGCGGCATCTGCCAGTACGCGACGACGCTCTTCAACGCCGTGTTCTTCGCCGGCCTGCCGGTCGTCGAGCGCGGTGCCCACTCGCTGTACATCTCGCACTACCCCACGGGCCGCGACGCCACGGTCTCGTGGGGCAGCGCCGACCTTCGCTTTCGCAACGACACCCCGGGGAGCATCATGATCCGCAGTTGGGTCGACGGCGGCGCCTTGATCGTTGCGCTGGTCGGCAAGACGGGGCGCACGGTCACCTACACGACGAGCCCATTTTATGATATTCGTAAGCCTGCTCATGGCGAGTCTGACCCCAAGGTGATCTACGACGCCGACCTCGGCCCCGGGGTGATCCGTTGGGAGAAGGGCATCGACGGGCGCAGCGTCAAGGTAGAGCGTGCGGTGCGCGGTGCCGACGGTGAGATCCTGTTCCGCGACACCTTCACGTCGCAGTACGACCCGATGGACTGGGTCAAGCGCGTCGGCACGTAGAGGCGGCGGGGGAGAGGCGGCGGCGCTGAGAGCGAAGGCCGGCCGCGCTTGCGGCCGCCGGCCCAGCCGCCTCAACCGGTCTTGGCGATGACCTGCTTGCAGACCACTTTGAGCGTCTCGAAGACGCCCTCGCCGATCACGGCGCTGCTCTCGGTCACCGGCGAGCCGGTGTGGTTGAGCAGTTCGTTGAGGTCTTCGACCGAGAACACGTCGCCGAGGTCGCGCTTGTTCATCTGGATGACGAACCCGAGCTTGCTCAGGTCGTCGCCCTGGCCGAGCAGGTTGTCCCAGAGGTTGAGGTAGCTCTCGACGTTCTCGTCGAGCCGCGTGATCTGCGAGTCGGCGACGAAGATCACGCCGTCGACGCCCTGCAGCACGAGCTTGCGGCTGGCGTTGTAGTAGCTCTGGCCCGGCACCGTATAGAGGTGGAACCGGGTCTGCATGCCCTTGACCGTGCCCAGCGTGAGCGGCAAGAAGTCGAAGTAGAGCGTGCGCTCCTCCTCGGTGGCGATGCTCACGAGCTTGCCGCGCGCGTCCGGGTTGATCTTGCGGTGGATGTACTGGAGGTTGGTCGTCTTGCCGCAGAGGCCGCAGCCGTAGTAGACGATCTTGTAGTTGATCTCACGCGCGGCGAAGTTGATCAGAGGCATGGGGCGCGCTCACACATCCTTGAAGAGGTCGTCCATGGCGGTGCCGGCGGCGCTCTCGAAGTCGGCGTCCATGGCCGGAGTGACTTCGTCGTCCGGCCCGTCAAAGATCTGCCTCAGCACCTCGATGGCGCGCTGCGTGTACAGGCGGACCTTGCCGACCTGGGTGTCACGGCCGAAGGTGACGATCAGGAGCACCTGGTCGTTGACCTGAGAGACGTGCAGGTTGAGCCCTTTGCCCTCGTGGAACAGGAGCGTGAACTCGTTCTCGTCCAGTATCTTGGCCAGCTGCTGCGTGGCCGCAAAGGAGCTGGCCGCGAGCGACGCCAGCGAGAGCGTCTCGGGGTGATACTCGTCGGAGGCGGTGGTGATGGGCTGGCCGGAGGTGCTGATGAGGGCGAGAAAGCTCGAGCCCGAGACCTCCCTGAGCTTCTGCAGGAGAGCGTCGCAGCGGTCCAGCTGCCGGTCGTTGATCACGAGTCCTTTACGACGTGCCACGCAAGCTCCTCCCGTTCGAGACCGCGGGTCGGCGCCGGCGCCCGCAGTCTGCGAAGTATATACCAGCCCCCTGTATCGTCCGGCGCGTCCAGAAGCATGAGCGCGCCCCCGGGCAGGAAGCCGCGCCTCGCCTGCGAAGCAAGCAGGAGTATGGCCGCGAGAGGACATCTGTGATCAGAAGCATGACGGTATGGGGCTGAGAGGCGAGCTCGCCGAGCTACCCCTCACCGACCTCATCGAGATGACGTCGATAGGGGGCAAGACCGGCCGCCTCGTCCTCCGCGACGAAGAAGACGCGGTGGCAGGCGAACTCGCCTTTCGCGACGGCAGGCTGGTGGGGGCCGTTTGTGGCGAGCTGTGCGCCGAGAAGGCGTTCTACGCCCTGCTGACGCTCAAGGCCGGGTCCTTCGACTTCGATCCGGCCGCCCGCCTCGACCCCGACAGCTGCAACCTGCCCACCGAGTCGCTCCTCATCGAGGGCATGCGTCGGCTGGACGAGACGCTCAGGCTGCGCCTGAGCCTTCCCGCGCCCGCCCGCGTGCGCCTGCTCGGCGGCGACTCTCAAGATGCGGTCGAGGCTCGCGTGCTGGGCTACCTCGGCCCGGGGGTGCGCAGCGTCGGCGACATCGTCGACGGTATCCTGGTCGGCGGCGACGCCGACGAGTATGACGCCTTGCAGGCACTGAGCAGGCTGGCTCGGCGAAGCGTGATCCGCGTCGAGACGCCGCCCGGCGGCGAGAACGAGTCTGTCGCCGCGGGCGGATCACCTCAACCTGAGCTTGAACGTTGAGGGCCGCTCGGGTAGCATCTACTGCCCAGCCCTCCACGCTCGCAGAGGAGTCGCGCCATGGATGAGATGGATGACATCGTCGATCTGGTCTCCCGGTCTGATGCAGACCTGCGCGCGCTCATCAGTGAGTTCGAAGCAGAAGAACTGGAGATCTCACGCCGCCGGCGCATCCTTCACGGCAAACTCGATATCCTGCGCGCGGAGCTGGTCATGCGTCTGCAGCGCAAGCACGCCGGCGGCGAGTCCGTGATCTCGGCCGACGATATGCAGGGTCTCTCACGCATTCTGGCGGGGGAGATGCCGAAGCCTGAGGCGGCGGACGACGACGCGCCGCCGCCCGAAGACCCGGCGGAGGAGTGACGTGTTCTGTCCCGAGTGCGGCATCCGCAACTCCGAGGGCGCCGGCTTCTGCGTCCGCTGCGGCGCCAGCCTCCTTGCCGACCAGCCTGAGTCTGCCACCACGCTCAGCTACATGGTCGGTGATGCAGACGGCGCTCCCAACTCTCTGGCCGCCGTTGCCGGCGAGGAGGCGTGTCTCGTCATCCGCACCGGCGGCGGCCGGGCCGGCGAGACGTATCCGCTGCGCGGCGACCGCGTCGCCATCGGCCGCCACCCCGACGCGGGCATCTTTCTCGACGACGTGACCGTTTCGCGCAACCACGCAGTCCTCGAGCCCGAGGGCGACGGTTGGGTCATCCTCGACGAGGGCAGCCTCAACGGCACCTTCATCAATCGCCGCCGTGGCGATCGTACTGTGCTCAGCGACGGCGACGAGATCCAGATCGGCAAGTACAAGCTCACCTTTCTCGCGCCCAAGAGCGGCTCGCCGGCCGGCTCGCCATGAACGAGACCGCCGAGCTGCTGTTCGACGTCGGCCAGGAGCGCATGCTCACGATCGGCTCGGTCGTCGACAGGCTGCGCGCGGAGTTCCCCGACATCAGCGTCAGCAAGCTGCGGTATCTTGAAGAGCAGGGCCTCGTCACGCCGCGACGTACGAAGTCCGGCTACCGGCTCTACACCCAGGACGACTTCGCCCGGCTGGTGCGCGTGCTCGGCATGCAGCGCGACGAGTATCTCCCGCTCAAGGTGATCCGCCGGGAGCTCGAGCGCAGCCCGGCCAGTCAGCTGCCCTCTGCCCGTCAAGGCCTGCGCAAGACCGACCTGGTCGACGCGGGGGAGGGGCGCGAGTACACCGCCGAGGAGGTCCAGCAGCTCACCGGCGCCGACTCTGGGTTGCTCAGCGAGCTTGAAGACTACGAGCTCGTGCATGCGCGCCAGGTGAGCGGAGTGCGCAGATACTCCGAGACCGACACCGGCATCGTCGCCGCGGCCGCCCAGCTCGCACAGCTCGGGCTGCGGCCCAAGAACCTGCGCGTCGTCAAGAGCGCCGTCGACCGAGAGATCGGACTCATCGAGCAGGTTCTTCTGCCGGCGCTCCGGTCCCATCGTCCCGAGCGCCGGCGTGAGGGCCTGGACCAGCTCGAAGACATCATCCAGTCCTCGGCGCAGCTTCGCCAGCTCCTGCTCGCTCGCGGCGTCCGTCGTCTCACCGGAGACGCCCGCTAGCCAGGAGAGCCGGCTGTCGCCGTCATGCCCGGCGCTCATCCGCTTCACTCGTCATCGCGAAGGAGACACGAATGACCGACGGACCGTTCGACCTCGCCGCCCACATACGCGACGTCCCGGATTTTCCCAAAGAGGGCATCCTCTTCCGCGACATCATGCCGCTCCTCCAGGAGCCGCGGGCCCTGCGTGAGGCCGTCGATCGCCTGGTCGAGTACGGCACCGGCAAGCACATCGACGTGGTGATGGGGGCTGAGGCACGCGGCTTCATCCTCGGCGCCGCCGTCGCCTACGGCCTCGGCGCCGGCTTTGTCTGCGCACGCAAGCCGGGCAAGCTGCCGCACGACACCATCTCGGCGGAATACGACCTCGAGTACGGCACCGACAAGCTCGAGGTCCACGCCGACGCGATCAAGCCGGGCCAGAACGTGCTCGTGCACGACGACCTGCTGGCCACCGGCGGCACGGCGGCGGCCAAGATCGAGCTCGTCGAAAGGCTTGGCGGCACCGTCGTCGGCATCGCCTTCATCATCGAGCTCAGCGGCCTCCACGGGCGCGACAAGCTCGAGGGCTACGACGTCTTCAGCCTGATCACGTACTGACGTAGCCTCCCGGGCCGCCGCGCGCGCGCGAAGCGCGGGCAGATCGCTCGGCGGCGCGCGTCTCTTGCCATATCGAACGTGCGTTCGTGTCCCGCTCAGCGGTGCGCCGACGACCGACCGAGTCGGCCTGGCGCGCGGCTGATCCGTGGGCGGCGTTCATGGCGCAGTTCTATCCTCGCGTGGCGTGAACTTGCGCAAACCTCTCTGGATCATGACCCTCGCGGTGCGCCCGCGCTGCAGAGTGAACCCGATCGGCAAGTCCCGACCACCTGAAGAGGGTGTGCCGGCTGGTGCGTGCCGCCCATTGTCAGGGCAAGATCCGCGCGGCTCAGCGAGACACAGGCGTCGGCGCGCAGCGAAGACACTGCGAACAGCAGGACGACGCCGGAGTCGCCGTGACTGCCGGCGCAACGAGGCCGCGTGCGGCCGCACAGCGCTGCGTGTTCAGCGTCCGTCGCGCTTCGCAGGGAAGAGGCGCTGGGCGGCGACCAACCCACCAAGGGTTTGAAGACGACTGAGTCCCTTCGGGAACACGCAACGGTCAGCTTTACATAACGGAGATTATCGCGTGTTGCCTCAGAAGCGCAGAGCGGTGCTAGGAGGGCGATCCCGATCGAGATGCTGCGCTGTGTCGCTCCCCGGCCCGCGGTCTGCCTCACCGCAAGCAAGCTCGCCCCGTGCCTACCAGCGCCGCCCGAGGTACTGCGGCGACGACGGTATCTCCCGCACGCAGGCGCTGAGGAACTCCGTGATCGGCGGCCGCACGTCGGTCGACTGAAGCTGCACTTCGTCCAGATACGCGGCGTTGAGGACTTTGCCGTCCTGCGGCAGCGGCAAGGCCTCCGGCGACGCGGAGATCTCGAAGATCAAATGGATCACGTGCTTGGCGTACTCGGGCTCCGGAGAGATCGATTCAACGATCGCGAGCAGCCGCGAGACACCGACGCGCAGACCGAGCTCCTCCTGGAGTTCGCGGCGCAGGGCGTCGGAGAGCGTCTCGCCGAACTGGACTCCGCCACCGGGCAAAAGCCAGTACCGCTCCTCCCCACGCGCCTGCTCTACCATCAAAATACGACCCTCGTGCACAAGCAATCCTGCGACACGAATAGTAGGCTTGTCCTCGGCGTCCGCTGCGCTGTCGGCGGACAGTGCTGCCGTGTCTTCAGGGCTCATGACGGCCACCTCTCCCCCGTGCCGCTCGAGCCGAACCCATGGTCGCCGCGGTGTGTCTCATCGAGCGTTTTCGCCACCGTGAGTCCGACCGCGGTCAGCGGCAGGAACAGGAGCTGAGCGATCCGGTCGCCGACGGCGACGTGAAAGGCCTCGGTGACGTCGGTGTTGAGGAGGATGATGCGCACCTCGCCACGATAGCCCGGGTCGATGAGCCCGGGAGCGTTGACGATCGAGATGCCGTGCCGAGCGGCAAGGCCGGAGCGCGGCAGAGTGAGCGCCGCGAGGCCCGGCGGCAGGCCCAGGGCGATGCCGGTGCCGACCACAGCACGCGCCTGGGGCGCGAGGTGCGCCTCTTCGGCGGCGTAGAGGTCGTAGGCGGCGTCGTGCTCGTAGGCGCGCCACGGGAGCCGCGCGGCAAGCGTCAGCAGGCGTACCGGTACGGGCAGTTCAGCGTTGGTCGTCATCGCCTGGATCCTCGGGCTCGGCGCCGATGCGAAAGCGCGCGTAGCGGGCCGCCTCGGCGACGGGCAGGCGGGCCGTGAACAGCACACCGTCGGCCGTATGCTCTTCGCGCACGTCGCTGGCGACGCCGCGCAGGCGGTGCATCTCGCCGGCTGCGGTGTACGGGAACAGCAGGTGCACCGGGCGCAGGGCGCGGTCGAAGAATCGCGCCAGGCGCTCTTCGAGAGGGCCGAGGCCCTCGCCGCGTGCCGCGGCGATGAACTCGGCCTCCGGGTACAGCGCTCGCAGCCGCAGCAGTTTGCCTTCGTCGGCGCGGTCGATCTTGTTGAACACGACGATCCGCGGCGCCGTGCTGCCGATCATGTCGAGCACGTCGGCCACCGTCTTCTCGCGCGCGGCGACCTCGGCGGCCTCGAGGCTGGCGTCGGCGACCACGAGCACGACGTCGGCCAGCGTCGTCTCCTCCAGCGTGCTGGCGAAGGCGTCGACCAGCTGATGCGGCAGCTTGCGGATAAACCCGACCGTGTCAGTGAGCACGTAGTCGCGGTCGCGGTAGCGAAACGAGCGCGAGGTCGGGTCGAGCGTCTCGAAGAGGCGGTCGCGGACGGAGACCTCGGCGTCGGTGAGCGCGTTGAGCAGCGTCGACTTGCCGGAGTTGGTGTACCCCGCGAGGGCGATGAGCGGCACGGCGGCGCGTACGCGCCGGGCGCGCTGCGTACGCCGCGTCTTCGCCATCTGCTCGATGCGGCCGCGGAGCGTCTGGATGCGCCGCCGCACCACCCGGCGATCGACCTCGAGCTTCTTCTCGCCGGGCCCGCGCATATCGACGCCGGCGCCGAGCCTGCTGAGGACGAGCCCTTTGCCGCGCATCCGCGTGAGCTCGTACTCGAGTTGAGCGAGATGAACCTGCAAGGTGCCCTCGAGCGAGTGCGCATGCCGGCTGAACACCGTCAGGATAAGCTCCGTGCGGTCTAGGACGTCGACGTCGACCGCGTCAAGCACGGCGGCGACCTGAGCCGGGCTGAGATCGTCCTCGCACACGGCCACGGTCGCCCCGGTCTCATCGATCATCGCCTTGAGATCGGCCATCTTGCCCTTGCCGAGGTACGTGCGTGAGTCGGGCGAGTCGCGGCGCTGGATCACGTCCGCCGCCCAGTCCATGTCGGCGGAGCGGAGTAGCTCCTTGATCTCGCCGAGTTCCTCGTCCTCACCCGGCTCGCCACGGCGACCGGGCACGACGGCGAAGACGACGGCGTTGGGCCGTGACTCGGTCGCGCCGGTGTCGAACCCGGCTTCTTCGGGGTTCACGAGGCGGCCTCCACGAGGCGGCAGCTGAGGTGTGCTAGAGGCGTACGCGCTCCTCGATCCGCCGCACAGCCTCACGCAGCCGCTCGTCGGGTACGGTGAGCGAGAGGCGGACGTAGCCCTCGCCGCAGGGGCCGTAGGCGGCCCCCGGCGTGACGATCACGTCCGCCTGGTCGAGCACCTGCTGTGTGAAGCTCGCGGACGTGTAGCCGTCGGGCACCGGCACCCAGAGATAGATGGTGCCCTTGGGCGGGTCGACGTGCATACCCACGGAGCGCAGCGCCTCCACCAGCAGGTCGCGCCGGCGCTCGTAGATGCGGCACATGTCGCGAACGCAGTCCTGCGGGCCGTTCAGTGCCGCCGCGCTCGCGCGCTGCACGGCGGCGAACATGCCCGAGTCGAGGTTGGTCTTGAGCCGCCAGTAGGCGTCGACGAGATCGCGGTTGCCGACCACGGCTCCGGCGCGCCAGCCGGTCATGTTGTAGCTCTTGGAGAGGCTGAAGACCTCGACGCCGACCTCGTCGGCGCCCGGCGTGGCGAGGAAGCTGGGGGCCACGTAGCCGCCGAACGTGATGTCGGCGTAAGCGTTGTCGTGCACGACCACGAGGTCGTGCTTTCGGGCGAAGGCAACGAGGCGCGCGAAGAAGTCGTCTTCGATCACCGCGCCCGTGGGGTTGTTCGGGTAGCCTACGAAGACCATGCGCGCCCGGGCGAGCGTCTCGGCGTCGATCGTCTCCAGGTCGGGCTGAAAGCCGAGCTTCGGCACGAGCGGCAGCTGCACCGCGGCGCCGTCGGCCAGGAGCGGCCCGGTGGTGTAGACCGGATACCCGGGGTCGGCGGCCAGGGCTACGTCGCCCGGGTCGAGCAGCACCTGGCAGAGGTGGGCGATGCCCTCCTTGGCGCCGAGCAGCGGCACGATCTGGTCGGCCGGGTCGAGCTCCACGCCGAAGCGCGTGGAGTAGAACCCGGCCACCGCCTCGCGAAAGATCAGCTCGCCCCGGTTGCTGGGGTACTGGTGCGTGGCCGGGTCGGTCGCCGCCTCGGCGAGCGCCTCCACGATGTGCGGCGGCGTCGGCAGGTCCGGGTCACCGATGCCGAGGCTGATGACGTCCACACCGGCCGCTGTGCGCTCGGCGATCTGACGCTCGATGGCGGCAAAGAGATACGGCGGCAGGGTACGGACGCGCCGCGCGATCCTCATGGCTCGAGGTGGGCGAGAAACTCGAGCGAGAGGTCGCCGTGGTAGATCTCCTCCGCCGGACCGGTCATGAACACGCGCCAGTCGGGCCTGACCTCGACTTCTAGACGGCCTCCCGGCAGCGAGACAGTCACCGGACTCTTGCACTGCCCCGTGCGCACCAGGGCGACCGCGGTCGCCGTAGCGCCGGTGCCGCAGGCGCGGGTCTCCCCCACGCCGCGCTCCCACACGCGGATGCGGGCCTCGTGCTCGCCGAGAACCTTGACGAACTCGACGTTCGCCTTGCGCGGGAAGTACCGGTGCTCCTCGATCACGGGGCCGATCTCGTGGAGCGGGACCAGCTCGAGCGGCCACGGTGACTGGATCACCGCGTGGGGGTTGCCGACGTCGACAAAGGTGAACGTGAAGCTGCGCCCCGCGGCGTTCAGCGATTCCTCGACGCAGTCCCCGTCGAACCCTTCGAGCTTCTCGCCCCCAAAGCGGGCGATGCCCATGTCGACGGTGACCTCGTAGCCGTCACCGAGCTTGGGCACGATCTCCCCGGCGCCGGTCTCGAGCACGACCGTGTCACCGGTGATGGACCCCTCCATCTGGAGCTTGCGCGCCACCATGCGCACGCCGTTGCCGCACATCTCGGCTTCGCTGCCGTCGGGGTTGAAGATGCGCAGCCCATAGCGGGCTTCGCCCATCTGGGCGCCGATCAGCAGGATGCCGTCCGAGCCGATGCCGAGATTGCGATCGCAGAGCAGGCGCACGCGCTCGGGAGTGAGCTCAAACGGGAGCTGGTCGCTGTGAAGGACGATGTAGTTGTTGCCGAGGCCCTGCCACTTCGAGAACTGGACCTTGCCGAGACCCTGCCACTGAGGCTGCACTCGTCACGACCCCCTGTGAGATGAAACGCCCGCGGTCACACGCCGAGCCGGAAGCCGCATCCTACCATGAGCCGCTCTGAAGGAGATTGTAGACCTCGTCGGCGATGGCAGCCGGCGGCCGCCCCGCCGCAGGCACTGCGGCGGCCGCCGGAAGCTTGCGCATCCACGTGAGCTGGCGGCGCGCCAAGGCGCGCGTGCGCGCCTTCATGCGCGCCGCGGCCTCAGGCAGCGCGAGCTCGCCGTCGAGGACGGCGCTGAGCTCGCGCACCCCGATCGCCTGAGCGGCGGTGCGAGACAACGGGCCGGCGCTGCGCGCCGCCGCGACCTCCTCCAGGGCTCCCGCCACGAGCATCTCGTCGACGCGCGCCTCGATGCGCAGCGTGAGCGCGCTGCGGTCCTCGTCGGGCACCAGCGCGAACAGCCGGTGTGCGTAGCGCTCGCCGGGGCACCAGAGTCGATCCTGTGCCGCGGGCACCGAGGGCGACATCGGACTACCGATCGGCGCTGGGGCATCGTCGTCCACCGCGGCCTCCGCTGAGTTCGCCGCGGCCGCGGCACCCGTCGCTGCCTCGATGGCGCGGATGACGCGGCGCGGGTTGCGTGCGTCCAGACGCGCCGCGGCCCCGGGAGCGACGCGCTCGAGCTCCGCGACGACGGCCGCGGGATCGCGGTCCCAGAGCGCCTCGAGGGCGCGCCGCCGCCCGGCGTCGGGCGGCGCGCCAAAGACGAGGTCGCCGAGCGCCGCCCGCAGGTACAGGCCCGACCCGCCCTCGACGATCACGCGACGCCCGGCGGCGATCAGCTCGTCGATGGCCGCGTGTGCGTGCCGCGCGAACTCGGCCACCGCGAAGTCGTGCTGCGGCGACACGGACCCCACGAGGTGGTGCCGCCCCCGACGGCGCTGCCCGGCGTCGGGCTGGTTCGTCAGGATCGGCAGCCCGGCGTACACCTGCATGGAGTCGGCGACGACGATGTCGGCATCCAGACGCTCTGCGAGCACGACGGCGACCTCGCTCTTGCCGAGGGCGGTCGCGCCGAACAGGGCGACGACCGGGGGCGCGTCAGTCATTCGCCCCGGGCTCTGCGGCCGGCTCGGGAGTCTCGCGCGGCGCGTCGCCCTCGCGGTAGCGGCTGACCGTGAAGCGCCGCATGTCGAACGGCTCGTCGTCGCGGATCCCGGCCTTCTGCAGCGCGATACCCACCTGCGCCGCGACCGTGTCGACACCGGCGAGCGCCGGCAGCAGCACACCCCGGCGAAGGCCGGCCTCGACGATGACGCCGAACTGAGCCGGGTCGAGGTCCGTCAGGGCGCACGGCCCGCTGGGACTCAGCACGTCGACGGAGAACGCGAGCGCCTCGTACTCCTCGGCCGCTACGGGCGGAAAGCGCGGGTCGTGCAGAGCCGACGAGCGCGCGTTGCGCGCGATCTCGGCGCCGAGCGTGGACGCCGCGGGCTCGAGCGTGCCGATACAGCCGCGCAGCTCGCCGCGCTTCTTCAGCGTCACGAAGCAGGCGGCGCGGCGCTCGTAGAAGGAGTCTTCGGGGGCCGCAGGCGCCTCCTGCCTCGCCACGTAGCGGCCCACGCAGGCACGGGCGTAGTCCGCGGGTCCGTCCACCGCCGCGGTCACCCGACCTCTGCCTCAGCATGCGACGAGGGCGCGCCGAAGCGCGCGACGAGGTAGCCGACGCCGTAAGGCCCCTCATAGCTCAGGATCTCGGGGTCCAGGGTCGCGTCGTCACCGAGAAAGCCGCCCAGCGCGACGAAGCTGCGCAGACCGCACTCCGCGGCGCCTTGCAGTAGCACGGGCTCGATACGGGTGAGGCCGGCGAAGTCGCCGATTCTGAGCAGGTCCACGACCTCATCGTCAAAGAGCTTGCCGCGCGGGTCGTACGGAGCCGGAGCGCCATGCAGGAGCGCGTGCGAGAGGTCGCCGGACGCGAGAAACAGCGTCTCGCGCCCGAGCTCTTCGGCGCAGCGCCGGACCAGCTGGCCGAGCGAGCGATGCTCGGCGTACGGCCCGACGATGGACAGGGTCACGATGCGCTCGGGCTTCAAGAAGCTCAGGGGGACGAGCACGCCCCAGTCGAGGACGTCCCCGTCGTCCGGCACCAGGCTGAGCTTGCGGTTGTCGCCGGCGAGGGCAAGGAGCAGCTCGGCAAACGGCACGTCGTTGTCGTAGCTGAAAGATGCCTCAGGGCAACGAAAGCGTCCGAAGTCGCCGCGCAGCCGCGGCGAGGTCTTGACGGCGTGGGCGTCGCCGAAACCGTCGGCGTGCGGCGAGATGACGACAATGGTCTCCGGTTCTCCCACCGCTTCGGCCAGACGCTCCATCGCCGCGACGGTGGCGGCGATCTTGCCGCGAGCGCCGCGGCCTACCTCGGGGATGAGCAACGGTGGATGGGGGCAGATGCAGCCCTGCATGACGCCACCTCCTGTAGTCGGCTCAGATCCTGCCGCGCAGTGTGGTGGAGGTCGCTCCGATGATCTCCGCTTTCACTATAGCACCGGGCTCGAGTCGCCCGGGGACGTTCACCGTCACGTTCTGGCGGCTGCGTCCGCGACTCCCCAGGCCGTCGCGGCTCGGACCCTCGACGAGCACCTCCACGGTGCGCCCGACCCAGGCTTGACGTGACGCGAACGCCAGCCGCTGCGTAAGGGCGACGAGACGCTCCACACGATCGCGCTTGACCTCGTACGGCAGCTGACCCGGCAAGCCCGCGGCGGCGGTGCCGGCGCGCGGCGAGAAGACGAACGTGTACGCCGCGTCAAAGGCCGCCGCCTCGACGAGCGCGACGGTGGCCTCGAACTCCGCCTCCGTCTCGCCGGGAAAACCGGCGATGAGGTCGGTCGTGACGGCAACGTCCGCGACCGCGCCGCGCAGCGCCTCCACGCGCTCGAGGTACTCCGCGGCCGTATATCCCCGCTTCATCGCCGCGAGCACGCGGTCCGAGCCGGCCTGCGCCGGCAGGTGGACGTGCTCGCACACACGGGGCAGTGTCGCGACGGCGTCCACGAGCGCGTCGCTCATGTCTTTCGGGTGCGAGGTCATGAAGCGGATGCGCGCCAGTCCGTCGATGGCGTCGAGGCGGGTGAGCAGCGCCGGGAAGTCCGCCGCGCCGCCCCGGCCAGAGCGCGGCAGGTCAAGGCCGTATGCGTTGTCGTTCTGACCGAGCAGCGTGACCTCACGCACGCCGTCGTCCACCAGCGTCTGCACTTCGGCGACGATCTCGTCGAGATTGCGGCTGCGCTCGGGCCCGCGCACGAACGGCACGATGCAGTACGAGCAGAAGTTCGTGCACCCGCTCATCACCTGCACCCAAGCTTGGTGCGGGCGCTCGCGTCGCGCCGCGAGCGCGCCGCTCAGATGGGGGCCATCGTCGAAGAAGCCTGCGGAGCCGGGCTCCACCGTGTCCGCGGCCGCCGCCAGCAACTCCGGCAGGCGGCGCAAGTTCTGGGGGCCTAGAGCGCCGTCCACGAAGGGAAACCGCGTGAAGAATGCCGCCTGCTCCGCCTGTGGCAGACAGCCGGTGACGAGCACGATGCGCTCGGGGCGCTCCCGCTTCAGGCGCGCCGCCGTACCCAGATGCCCGGCGAGGCGGTCGTCGGCGCTCTTGCGCACCGTGCACGTGTTGTACACGAGTACGTCGGCGTCTTCGGGGGCATCCGCGCGCTCCAGGCCTTCGGCCTCGAGCAGCGCGCGGATGCGCTCGGCGTCATGCTCGTTCATCTGGCAGCCGAACGAGCGCAGATAGTAGGCGCCCTTCATTGAGGCAGCAGCGTGGTCCCCACGCGACACACGGCGGTCGCAGCCGCGCTACTTGGCGATGTCGACGGCCCGGCTCTCGCGGATGACCGTGACACGGATCTGGCCGGGGTAGTCGAGTTGGTCCTCGATATCCCTGGCGATCTCGCGGGCCAGCAGCGCCGTGGCGTCGTCGTCGATCTCGCCGGGCTTGACCATGACGCGCACTTCTCGGCCGGCCTGCATCGCGAAGCACCTTTCGACGCCCTTCTTGCTCTCGGCGATCTTCTCCAGCGACTCGAGCCGCTTGATGTAGTTCTCCAGCGACTCGCGACGAGCGCCTGGGCGCGCCGCCGAGATGGCGTCGGCCGCCTGTACGAGCACAGCCTCGATGGTCTGCGCCTCGACGTCTTGGTGGTGCGCCTGGACCGCGTGACAGACGCTCTGCGACTCGCGGTACTTCTTGCAGAGCTGCTGCGAGATCTCCGCGTGGGAGCCGTCGACCTCGTGGTCGACGGCCTTGCCGATGTCGTGCAGCAGGCCGGCGCGCTTGGCGATCTTCACGTTCGCGCCCAGCTCGGCCGCCATGATACCGGCGAGATGGGCCACCTCGATCGAGTGGTTCAGCACGTTCTGACCATAGCTGGTGCGATACTTCAGGCGCCCGAGGACTCTGACGAGCTCGGGCGCGACACCGTGCACGTTGGTGTCGAAGCAGGCCTGTTCGCCGGCCTCTTCCATCGCCGCCTCGACCTCGGCCTTCGCCGCCGTGTACGTCTCTTCGATGCGCGCCGGGTGGATGCGCCCGTCGGTGATCAGCTTGGTGAGCGTGAGGCGCGCGGTCTCGCGACGCACGCCGTCGAAGCCGGAGAGCACGACGGCCTCCGGAGTGTCGTCGATGATGAAGTCGATGCCGGTGATGTTCTCGAGCGTGCGGATGTTGCGGCCCTCGCGGCCGATGATGCGGCCCTTCATGTCGTCCGAGGGAAGGTTGACGACCGAGACGGTGGTCTCGGCCACGTGGTTGGCGGCCGTGCGCTGGATGCTGAGCGAGAGGATGTTGCGGGCGCGGCGGTCGGCCTCGCGCCGCGCTTCTTCTTCGACCTGGCGTACGAGCTTCGCCATGTCGTGACGGGCCTCTTCCTCCGTCTGCTTGAGCAGCATCTCCTTCGCCTGAGCGGCGCTCAGGCCGGAGATGCGCTCGAGCTGGATCATCGCCTCCGCGTGAGAGGTCTTGAGCTCGTCGGACATCCGCTGGCTGCTTGCGTCGCGGTCCCGGATGGACTGCTCGCGGCGGTCCTGCTCCGCCGCCCGGGAGTCGATCGCCTGTTCGCGCTGGAGCATGCGCTGCTCTGCCTTGCTCAGCTCCTCGCGCCGGCCGCGCAGCTCTGCTTCTACCTCACTGCGGACCCTATGCACCTCTTCTTTGGCCTCGAGACGCGCCTCCTTGAGGACGGTGTCGGCCTCTCGCTTGGCGTCCTTCAGCAGCTTGTCGGCTTCGCGCTCTGCCCCGGCGAGTTTGCCCGAGGCGAGGTTGCGGCGCACCAGGTAGCCCGCCACGACGCCGATCACCAGCCCCACCACGATGTACACGGCAATCATCATGTCTGTCCTATCCCTTCACAGGTCGCGCGGCACGAAAAAAGGCCGGGCAACGCGCCCGGCCTGTGCCCCGCTCGCACCAACATGCAGTACCAGTCTGAACCTATGAGAACGCCCAGGGGTCAGGACGATATGAAGTTCTCGAAACCTCCCAATTCTCCCACGGTGGACCCCTGATTCGATCGGTTCAGCCAATCGGCGCCGCGGCGCCGTCAGTATCGCTATGCAAGAGCGAGAGTGGAATGCACAAAGCACGCACATACGTCGCGCGCTTCGATAGTACGTGATGGCGGCTCACGGAGTCAATTCATCCGGTTCCGGTTCAGCGCCGGCGAGCCAGCGCTGTGTAGCGGCGTAGGCGACGGACCCGGAGAAGCCACGCCGAAGGAGCGCCTGGTAGGCGCGACGCCGGGCGACATCGAAGGGCGGGGACGGCGTGCCCCGCCGCCGCAGCATCGCCAGCGCTCGCTCGAGTTCCTCGCCGTCGTCGGCGGCGACCGTGCCGAGCTGGGCGTCGATCACCTCCGGCGCAACGCCCAGCCCGGCCAACCCTCGCCGGATGCGGCCCGAGCCCCAGCCGGCGAGACCGCGCTTGTCGGCGACGTAGCTGCGCGCGAACTGTGCGTCGTCGAGCAGTCCGTCGCCGGCGAGTCGCTCGATGGCAGCGGCGACGGCGGCCTCGTCATGCTCCTTCTCGAGAAGACGCCGGCGCAACTCGGCCCTGCTGCGAGCACGGTGACCGAGCAGCCGGTAGGCGTCGCCCATGACGCGCTCGGCGGACGCCGCGCCGCGCAAGTCGGCGAGCGCGTCTTCGTCGAGTTCGCGCCCTTGATACAGACGCCAACGTGCGACCAGCGACTCGCTGACGACGCACACGTAGGCACCGTCAACGTGCAGCGCCACGCCGCTGCGGCGCGTGGCCCGCAATGCGGTGACGACGGGCACGCCCCGGGCCTAGAGGACCTCGCCGGTGACCGGGTCGACGCCCTCGGGGGTCGCCTTCTCGGCGGGGACTGGCGCGACGGGAGCGGTCGCCCCGACCGAGGCCAGAGGCAGCCCCGCCTTCTCGCGAATCTGCAGCTCGATGGCGTCGGCCATATCCGGGTTTGCCTTGAGAAACGTCTTGGCGTTGGCGCGACCCTGGCCGAGCCGCTCGTCGTTGTAGCTGAAGAAGGCGCCGCTCTTGGCGACCACGTCGTGGACGACGCCGAGATCGAGCAGCGTGCCCTCGCGGGAGATGCCCTGCCCGTACATGATGTCGAACTCCGCCAGCTTGAAGGGCGGCGCGACCTTGTTCTTGGCCACCTTGACGCGCACGCGGTTGCCCACGGCCTCGGTGCCGTCCTTGAGTGTCTCGATGCGGCGGATGTCGAGGCGGATGGTGGCGTAGAACTTGAGTGCCTTGCCGCCGGTGGTCACCTCGGGGTTGCCGAACATGACGCCGATCTTCTCGCGCAGTTGGTTGGTGAAGCAGCAGATGGTGCCGGAGCGGCTGAGCGTGCCGGCGAGCTTGCGTAGCGCCTGGCTCATGAGGCGCGCCTGCAGACCGACGAAGCTGTCGCCCATCTCGCCCTCGATCTCCGCCTTGGGCGTGAGCGCGGCCACCGAGTCGATGGCGACGATGTCGAGGGCGCCGCTGCGCACCAGCATCTCGGCGATCTCGAGCGCCTGCTCGCCGTAGTCGGGCTGCGACACCAGCAGATTGTCGACGTCGACGCCGATGGCCTTGGCATAGATGGGGTCCATGGCGTGCTCGGCGTCGATGAACGCGGCCGTGCCGCCAAGGCGCTGAGCCTGCGCGATGAGGTGATAGACCATAGTGGTCTTGCCCGAGGATTCCGGGCCGTAGATCTCGATGATGCGGCCGCGCGGGATGCCGCCCACGCCGAGCGCGATGTCGAGGGCCAGTGACCCGGTCGGTACGAACTGCATGTCGTCGCTCACGGGATGGTCGCCGAGGCGCATGACACTACCCTTGCCGAACTGTCGCTCGATCTGCGTGACGGCTGCCTCGAGGGCTTTGTCCTTGTCCAACGTAGCGCTCCTCTCTTGCTCAGGATGCGGGAAAGACTGCTTGTGGAGTGTGCACGGCGCCGGCCTGCTCCAGGTCGCTACTATACAAGACGGTCCGGACGACACCAAACTCGGGAATGTTGACGTTTTGCAGGGAAAAGGGGTGACCGGGACGGCGATATCGGGCGACCGTGAGGTGCGGCAGCCAAGGCCGCGACGGCGCGTCGAAGAGGCCGGCCGCGGCGAGTGCCCCGGCCACGCCTGCCTGCAAGCGCGCCAGTTCGCCGTCGCGGCCGGAGAGCCGCAGCGCGATGGCTCGCTTGGCGCCGCGGACTGGCAAGAAGACCGGCTCCTCGCCGACCGCCACCACGCAGCGCCGCAGGCGCACCTGCGACAGCGCCGCGGTCAGCTCGGGCAGGCGCACGACGCTGACGCTGCCGAGAAACGCCAGGGTGATGTGGAGCGAGCGATTGAGACGTACCCCCTCGTGATCTTCGAGCGCGCGGCGCTGCCAGGCCGCGACGGCGCGCCGCGTCTCGTCGGGCAGCTCGCAGGCGACGAAGAGGCGCAGATGATCGTTCGTGCTCGGGGCGCTCACAGTGAGAGCGACCGGCGCAGCAGATGCAACGCCGCGGTCACGCTGTACCGGCGCACGCTGTCGCGGTCGCCGGGAAACGAGCCCTGGTGCACGCGGGTGCCCTCGGGGCCCGCGCAGCCGAGATAGACGAGGCCGACGGGCTTCTCCGGCGTACCGCCATCCGGGCCGGCGACGCCGGTCACCGAGAGCGCGACGTCGGCGCCGAGCGCCCGCAGGGCCCCCTCGGCCATCGCTCCCGCGACCTCCTCGGAGACGGCCCCGTACTGCGCCAGCATGCCGGCCGGCACGTCCAGGAGGTCGATCTTCGCCTGATCGGCGTAGCTGAGCACGCCGCCGAGAAAGTAGCCCGAGCTGCCCGGCGACTCCGTGATGCGCGCGCCCAACAGGCCGCCTGTGCACGACTCGGCGACCGCCAGCGTGTGTCCGCGGGTGCGCAGCCCCTCGGCGACGATCTCGTCGACGGTGCGTCCGTCGTCGCTGTACACGGGCGCACCGGCGTGCAGGGCGGCCACGACGGCGTCCGCCTGGGTGGCGGCGGCGGTGGTGGCCGCCGAGCGCAGCCGCACGGTCACCTCTCCCCCGCCGACGTTGATGCCCAGCTCCAGCAGGTCCCGTGGCAGTCCCTCGAGTAGCGGAGCGACCTGAAGCTCCCCGACGCCGTGGATGCGCACGATGCGCAGGTGGACGTCGGGGAAGAAGCCTTCCGCGGCGAGCTGCTCCGCGATGCCGAGCCACATCGCCTCGAACTCGAACGGCACCCCGGGGAACGCGAAGACCCGAGTGCGCCCGCAGCTCGCAGCGATACCAGGTGCGGCGCCTGCAGGCGGCACGGGAGTGCTGCCTGCAGGGAGGAGGGCCTGCCGGCGCGCGAGCGCGACGAGCTCGTCCGGGTCGAGATGTCGCCGCGCCGCGAAGGCGCGGACGCGCCCCTCGACCATCCCGAGCGCGACCGGATCCTCGGCGAGCCCCACGCCGAGCGCCGCCGCGAGGCACTGCGCCGTCAGGTCGTCATGCGTGGTGCCGAGCCCCCCGCCGATCACCAGCAGGTCTGGCTCCGAGTCGAGCGCGTGACGCAAGGTCGCGATGAGCCGCCGCTCGTCGTCGGCTACGGTCAGGACCTCGCTCACCTTGACGCCGCGGCGGCTGAGGTCGTTGCTGACGAAGGGTCCGTTGGTGTCGCGCGTGCGCCCATCGAGCAGTTCGTTGCCGCTCAGCACCACGACGGCGCGCGGTGCGCCGGGCAGCATCAGTTCGTGCCCCCGGGCATGTGGATGACGCCGCGCGCGTTCATGAAGTAGCGCACGCCGCTGGCCAGCGTGACGATGACCACCACGACCGCCAGCGCCCACTGGATCACGACGGCCACCTCGGTGGAAACGTGGATGAGGCGGGCGATGTCGTCTGTCGGCACGAGGACGTAGACGACGTAGACGATCTGCAGCACCGTCTTGAGCTTGCCGTACTTGTCCGCGGGGATCGAGACGCCCTGGGACACCCCGATGATGCGCAGGACGCTCACGGCGATCTCGCGGCCGATGATGACCATGGCCACCCATGCGGCGACCCTGTCCTGGCTGACCAGCGCGATGAGTGCCGCGGCGATGAGCAGCTTATCGGCGAGCGGGTCCAGGAACTGCCCGAGCGTCGTGACCTGTTTGCTGCGCCGCGCCACGTAGCCGTCGAGCTTGTCGGTCGCCGCCGCGAGGATGAAGACGGCCGCGGCGGCGATGTCGCCGTAAGGCTCTGGGATGCCCGAGAGCAGAAGGACGAGAAACACCGGGATGAGCAGGATCCGGGAGATCGTGATGGTGTTGGCGAGGTTCAGCTGGCTGCTCACGGTTCCCCTGTCGCGACGACGGCATCGACATCATACCCGAGGCTGCCGACGGCGACGGCGTGGATCATGCTCCCGCGCCGGGCGCGGACCCCGCGCACGACGGTGCGCCCGTCCACGTCCGGCGCCTGCGTGACACAGCGGCCGACGACGGCGCCGTCGGCCTTCGTCGTGCCGCGCTCCACGAGCACCTCGATGCGGTGGCCGGTCAGCCCGTCCCAGTACCGCTCGGCCTCACGGTCGATGACCTCGCCGAGCCGGGCGGCGCGCTCGAGCGCGACAGCATGTGGAACTGCACCCGGCATGCCCGCCGCCGCCGTCCCCTCCTGCTCGTCGTACACAAACACGCCCGCCACCGCGAGACGGGCGTCGCGAACGAACGCGATGAGCTCTTCGAACTCCTCCTCGGTCTCGCCGGGAAAGCCGGCGATGAAGGTCGACCGGATCGCCGCCTCGGGCATGGCCGCGCGGACCCTGGTGAGCAGCGCGAGATGGGAGGCGCCGTCGCCACGGCGCCGCATGCGGCGCAGGACGGCGCCGGAGGCGTGCTGCAGGGGCACGTCCACGTAGGGTACGGCGTGCGCCGCCATCGCCTCGAGAAGCTCCTCCCCGATCCCGTCGGGCTGCAGGTAGAGGAGGCGCAGCCAGTCCGCTGCGGGTTCGAGCGCCGCCAGTTCTTCGAGCAGGCGGCCCACTCCTCCCCATCCCGGTTGCGACCAGCGCGAGGTGTCCTGGCCCACGAGCACGAGCTCGCGCGCCCCCGCGGCGAGCGCCGCGCGTGCGCTCCGCAGCACTTCGTCCGCCCCCACCGTCTCGTAGTCTCCTTTGATGAGGGGGATCGCGCAGAACGCGCAGCGGCGGTCGCAGCCGTCCGAGATCTTGACGAAGGCGCTCACGGGCCGGGGCCGCCGCGGCACAGGCACGGCGGCGGCGCGTGCACGAGGATCCAGCGCATGTGTCTCAGCCGCCTCGGCGAGCAGTGCGAGCAGAGGGGACATATCGAGCCCGCACCACAGGTCGACTTCGGGCATCTCCGCCGCGAGCTCGTCGCGGTAGCGTTCGACGAGGCAGCCGACGGCCGCGAGGCGCGCTCCGCGCGCGTGCGCAGCCTCGACCGCGTCGAGGATCGCCGCGATCGACTCTTCTTTCGCGGCGTCGATGAAGCCGCACGTGTTGACGATGACGACGTCGGCGCGCCCTACCGCCGCCGGGCGGTGTCCGGCGGCGCGGATCCGGCGCGTAAGGGCGTCTGAGTCGGCTTCGTTCTTCGGGCAGCCGAGCGTCTGAATGAAGAAGCCGGCGCCGGTCGCGGGCCTCAGCGGTAGTTCACGAACTGCAGCGGGACGCCCCAGTCCTCTTCGCGAAGCGCCGCCATGGCGGCCTGGAGCTCGTCCCTGCTGGGGGAGAACACGCGCAGCGTGTCGCCCTGTATCTGCACCTTGACCTTCTTGAAGCTCTGCCGGAGCAGCTTGTTCATCGCCTTCGCTTTGTCGTCGGGGATGCCCTGGGCGATCGGGACGTGCTGGCGCACCGTGCCGCCGAGAGCCTCCTCGATCTTGCCGTACTGCAGCGCCTTGACCGGCACCTTGCGGCGAATGAGCTTCTCCTCGAGCACTTCCACGACCTGGCGCAGCTTGCCCTCGTTGTCCGAGACCAGGACGAGGGCATCGCCCTCGAGCGTTATCGAGCTGACGCTCTTCTTGAAGTCATAGCGCGTGGTGATCTCCTTCTGCGCCATATTGACCGCGTTGCGCACCTCGTTCATGTCGGCTTTCGACACGACGTCGAACGACGCTTCCTTTGCCATCTCAGCCCTGCCTCTCGAGCTTGCCGTTCTGGATGATCGCATCGACGGGGTCGACCCCGTCGATGGGCTTCGCCTTGCTCCCCTCGATGGTCAACTGCAGCACCGACGGGTTCCCCATGCGGAGCCAGAGTACTTTGCCCTTGAAGGACTTGCGCTCACCCTTCTTCAGAGTCCCGGAGAACAGGATGATGCCGTTGGCATCGTCGCGGCGCACCTGCACCCAGCAGTCGCCATCGACGGCCTCCACGTTGACCAGGTCGCGCAGCCCGGCCTTGACGGCTTGGGTCGCGTTGGGAGAGGGCTTCTTGCTCGGCGTCGGCGACGGGCTCGTGATCCCGAGCGCTCCCGGCTTCGTCGACGGATCCGGATCCTTGCCCGAATTCATGCCCAGGGCGTAGATGACGGCGAGCACAAGAAGGCAGATCACCGCGACCAGGACGATGGTATTGCGGCCGCGGTGGCTGTGCGGCTTGCCGATGACCGACGAGCCACCAAAAGGCTCGTGCCGCTCGGCCGACGGAGCGAACCCGCGCGAGCGGTACTCGTCGATGATCACGTTCGGGTCGAGGCCCAGATACGTGGCGTAGGTGCGCAGAAAGCCCTTGACGTAGGTGACGCCGGGCATGACGTCCCAATCCTCGTTCTCCATGGCCTGGACGTACTTGACACGGATCTTCGTGTCTTCTTCGACCTGCTGGAGCGTGAGGTTGCGGCGGACGCGGGATTCGCGCAGCGTGTTGCCGATCTCAAACACAGTGGATGGCGTTCTCCTCGCTCGCCGCGAGGTAGGTGGTCGCGGCGTTCACCCGAACGTACAGTTTAGTAAGCGGGCAGAGCGAAGACAAATCACGGCCGAGGATGCGAGGGGCTCAGTCGTCGGGCAGGGCCGGCGCGGCCGCCTGTGGCGGCTCCTCCGGCTCTGGCTCCGCGCCGATCTCCGCCGGAGCGGCTGCTTCGTCGGCAAGATCGCCGCTCAGCCGCGCCAGTGTCGCGGGCAGCGTGGCCTCGTCGATCAGCACGGCGCGCGCCTTGCTCCCGTCATAGCCGGAGATGAGGCCCATCTCCTCCATGATGTCGATGAGCCGACCGGCGCGGGCGTAGCCCACGCGCAGCCGTCGCTGGAGAAGCGCCACGCTGGCGGCTCCCGTGTTGACGACCGTCTTGATGGCCTCGGCGAGAAGCTCGTCGCCGCCGGCCGCGGTCTGCCGCCGGTCGGCGTCGGGACCGGCCGGGTTCTCGAGGAGCTCCTCGTGGTAGTCCGGCTTTGACTGGCGGCGCCAGTGCTCGGTGATCAGTCTCATCTCGGGGCTGGTCACCAAGGCCCCCTGCACGCGGAGCAGCTTGCTGCTGCCCATGGGGCTGAAGAGCATGTCGCCCATGCCCAGCAGGCTCTCGGCGCCGCCCTGGTCGAGGATGATGCGTGAGTCGGTCTGCGAGCTCACGGCGAAGGCGATCCGCGAAGGGATGTTGGTCTTGATCATGCCCGTCACGACGTCGACCGACGGACGCTGCGTCGCCACCACGAGGTGGATGCCGCAGCTGCGTCCGAGCTGCCCGAGGCGGATGATGGAGCCCTCGACCTCGGACGGCGCGGCCATCATCAGGTCGGCCAGCTCGTCGATGATCACCATCGTGTACGGCATCGTGTCTTCGCCGGCGCGGGCGAGCTTCTTGTTGAGCGCGCGGATGTCCTGGCAGCCGTTGCGCGAGAGCACGTCGTAGCGGTGGTCCATCTCGCGGCAGATGTTGTCGAGCACGTAGGTGGCCTGCTTCATGTTGGTGACGACCGGCGCGAGCAGGTGCGGCACGCCGTTGAAGTTGCTGAGCTCCACCTTCTTCGGGTCGATCATGATCATGCGCACCTCGTCCGGCGTGGCGCGCAGGAGGATGGAGCTGATGAGGGCGTTGAGGCAGCCGCTCTTGCCGGAGCCGGTGGTGCCGGCGATCAGCAGGTGCACCATGCGCACGAGGTCGGCGAGGATCGCCTTGCCGGTCACGTCCTTGCCGAGCCAGAATGCCATGGGCGAGGCGTGTGCCGGGAACAGGTTGTGGATGTCACCAAGCGAGACGTAGTTCGCCTGGATGTTGGGGACCTCTACGCCGACGGCCGTCTTGCCCGGGATCGGCGCCTGCACGCGGATCTCTGTCGCCGCCAGCGCGTAGGCGAGGTCGTCCTTGAGCCCGGCCACGCGGCTCACCTTGATGCCGGGCGCGAGCTGCAGCTCGTAGCGGGTGACCCGTGGTCCCGAGACGGTGCCGATCACCTGGGCCGGGATGCCGAAGTGGCCCAGTGTCTCGACGAGGCGGTCGGAGACGCGTGCGATGGCGTCGGCAGACTCGCCGACGCCCTCTCCGAGGCGGCGCAGAAGCGCCGGATCGGGCAGCCTCCACTGCCGCTTCTCCGCGTCACCGAAGGCCAGAGCCGCTGCCGGCGCGCCCGCGGCGGCAGCAGACGCAAGCGAGAGCTGCAAGCCGTCATCGGCGCCCTCGACGGGGTCCAGCGAGGGGTCGTCCTGGAGCAGCGGCGACTCCACGTCGCCGAAGATCTCGGGAGCCGCGGCGACGCCGTCGATCACGTGCAACGGGGGAGCGCTCACCGCCGGGCGATACGGGGCTGGTGTCACCGCCGTATGCATAAGGTCACTGGCGTCGATGGTCGGTGACTCGTCGCGCTCGACCACCCGGGTGTCGGCCGCATCGCGACGCCGGGCGCCGAGCGCCTCGGCCTGCCCGCGCGCGGCGCGGCCGGCCACCGCGACGCCTTGCCGCGAGTGCGAGGCCCATTGCCGCAGCGACGACCCTGTCACCAGAAGCACGCCGGCGGCGAGCAGCGCCACGACGAGTACATCCACACCGATACGGCCGATGAACGGGCTGAGGACCGCCCACTGAGCCTCTCCGAGGATCCCCCCGTGGGCGCTCATGTAGGCGTCGCGGAACAACGGGGCCATGCGCGAGCCGCCGAAGATGCCAAACGCATCCGCGGCGGCGCCGAGCGCGAAGCCTGTGACGATGAGCGCCAAGCCCCAGGCGAGCCCGCGGCGCGGGCGTCGCTCTTCCTTGACCACGAGCAGATACGCGACCAGGCCGAGCAGGAGCGGCGCGGCGAAGGCCAGGAGGCCCACCAGCCAGCGCGCGCCGTCACCCAGCCAGCGGCCGAACGAGCCGCCGTCCCAACCAAGGTAGAGCACAAAGGCGAGAAAGACGCCCAGAGCCAGACTGGCGATCGCCGCGAGCCCGCGGCGATGCCGGGTGGCCGGAGTGGGCGTACGCGGAGCCTGGCGGGCGGCGCCCGGCCGCGGCCGCGACGCAGCGCCCGCGCGCCGCCGTGCT